>JABDFZ010000045.1 GCA_013286325.1 Bacteroidota bacterium
CAGATTTAGCTGCCGCTAAAGCAGACAAGCAGGATATAAAAGCTGATGCAGCAACATTAAAAAGCGAAGGCATTGCCCACCCTGTTAAACAGGCTGATAAACAAGTAAAAGCAATTGATAAAAAGGATATAAAAGCCGACGTTAAGAACATTAAGGCCGATAAGGTTGCTGAACAAAAAGCTGTGAAAGCTGGAGATATTACCGGAGCACAAGCCGACCAGAAAGCTTTAAAAGCCGATAGGAAAGATTTGAAAAAAGATATCCGCCAGGCACGCCGCGATGGTGTAAAACATCATATTCACCGCGTAAAATAAATTTCTGTTAAATAGTTTAAGAGAAGGGGATGCTAAACGGCGTTCCCTTTTTTTGTGAGTTATTATTCGCGGATCTTTCGCTGGTTTTTACGGGCAAACGCCAATCCCAGGGCTGCACCTACACCCATGCCTACTGCAAGGTTATTAACAGCAATACCTATGCCGGCGCCAATGGCTATACCAATACCAAAAAAAATTAACTTGTTTTTGTACACTAATATAAAGGTAGGTTTTTTATCGGAAAACACATCCGGATGATTTTGATCCCATATATCAAATAAATTCAGGCTGTAAACGTTAATTTATTTTAAGCGCGATTAAACCAAATACGAAATAATTAATCATAATTAATATTGCCCGAATATTACCCAAACTAATTATTTGACTATGCTGAAGCGGATATTAATGCTTGATGATAACCAGGATATACTGGATGTTGTTAAAGAAGCGCTGTTATACGAGAGATTTGAAGTAACCATAACTTCAGAAAGTGACCATATAATTGAAACTATCCAAAATTATGCGCCAGACCTGGTAATGCTTGATTATAAATTGAACGGGCTAAGGGGCGATAACATTTGTCGCCAGATAAAAGCACACCCCAAACTACATAATATCCCGGTTATCATTTGCTCTGCCTACCTGAATAAAGATGATCTGCTTACCTGTGGCTGCGATGCCATTATATCGAAACCATTTGGCCTTGAAGAACTGGTTGACACGGTGAACGGGTTGATGTATTATTAACCCTGAAGGTGTTAAACTGTTGTTTCTCATAATTCAATCGTCTGAAGTAACCAGACTTTTGAATCACTCCTAACATTTGTTAATTGTAATATTAATCTTTCGGACTTCCAGGCTTTCCTGACTTTCGGACTAAAAGCGTATTTTTGCGCAAATTTTTAGCGGGATGAGCAAAGTAAAAGTAGGCCTGGTACAGATGACCTGTACCGCCAACAAACAGGAAAATTTAGATAAAGCTATTGTTAAAGTTAGGGAGGCCGCCCAAAAGGGTGCGCAGATAGTTTGCTTACAGGAACTGTTTACCTCGCTTTATTTTTGCGATGTTGAAGATTACGACAACTTTAAACTGGCTGAAACTATCCCAGGTCCGTCAACGGATGCACTGTCTGCTGTAGCTAAAGAGCTTAATGTGGTAATTATTGCCTCGCTTTTTGAGAAACGTGCACAGGGGATCTATCATAATACTACTGCGGTTTTAGATGCCGGTGGCGCTTACCTGGGCAAATACCGCAAAATGCATATCCCGGACGATCCGGGTTTTTACGAGAAATTTTACTTTACCCCGGGCGACCTTGGCTATAAAGTTTTCAAAACCAAATTTGCTACCATTGGTGTGTTGATCTGCTGGGATCAGTGGTACCCCGAAGCTGCGCGTATTACCGCAATGATGGGCGCCGAAATATTATTTTATCCAACTGCCATAGGATGGGCCACTACGCAGGACGAAGCAACAAACATTGAACAATATAATGCCTGGCAAACTATTCAGCGGTCGCATGCGGTAGCAAATGGCGTGCATGTGGTAAGCGTGAACCGTGTAGGCGAAGAAGCAGGTGTTAAGTTTTGGGGAGGATCGTTCTTTGCCAATCCGTTCGGGGCTTTAATACACCAAACATCAACAGACGATGAAGAAGTTGTGGTGCAAGAACTTGATTTAAACAAATCTGACTATTACCGCAGCCACTGGCCGTTTATGCGCGATAGGAGAATAGACAGTTATCAACCAATTACAAAAAGATTTTTAGACGAGGAGTAGTTTTTAGTCCATAGTCGATGGTCCATAGACAATGGTAGGAAAAAATAAATGAGTCCATAGTTGATGGTCCATAGACAATAGTGGGAAAAAGATAAAATGAGTTAATGGTAATAGTCTGTATTCAAATTTTTTTTTATGGCGTTTAAGTTTGAAAACCTTCAGGTATGGCAAAAGGCGTTAGACTTAACGGATGAAATTAACCTGTTAACCAAAAATAACTTTCCAAAAGATGAGCTATTCATTTTAACATCTCAAATAAAAAGAGCTGCCGATTCGGTAGTACTTAATATAGCTGAGGGATGTACCGGACAAACTAATTTGGTTTTCAAAAACTTCCTTGGCTACGCATTAAGATCAGCAATTGAAGTAGTTGCTTGCCTGTTCATCGCTAAAAGAAGGAGCATAATCAGTAATGATGATTTTCAAAAACTTTATGATGATTATCAATCCTTAACCAAAATGATTACTGCGTTAAGAAATACATTATAACCAACCAATAACTATGGACCATCGACCATCGACTATGGACAATTTTTATTTCCCGGCAGAATGGGCTAAACATACCGCTACCTGGCTTAGCTGGCCGCACAAGGAAGAATCGTGGCCCGGGAAGATTGATCTGATCTATCCTAAATATTGCGAGTTTATTAAGGTTTTAACTGAAGGCGAGTTAGTGCGCATCAATGTAAAAGATGAACAGATGGCTGCCTTTGCCAAACAACAACTAATGTTAGTTGGCGCTGATTTAAAACGGATTGAGTTTTTTGAATTTGAAACTAATGATGCCTGGTGCAGAGATCATGGTCCGGCGTTTTTGATAAACCCGGAAACAAAACAAAAGGCAATAATTGATTGGGGCTATAATGCCTGGGGAGGCAAATATCCACCGTTCGACCTTGACGATGTTATCCCTACAAAAATAGGGGAGCGGTTTGGATTGCCCGTTTATCATCCGGGTATTGTGATGGAAGGAGGCTCGGTTGATTTTAATGGTAAGGGCACTTTATTAACTACCACTGCCTGTTTGCTTAATAAAAACCGTAACCCGCATTTAAATCAGCAGCAGATAGAAGGGTACCTGCAAAATTATTATGGTGTTGAGCAAATTTTATGGCTGGGCGATGGTATTGTTGGTGATGATACCGACGGCCATATTGATGATATTACCCGCTTTGTAAATGAGGATACGATAGTTACTGTTGTTGAGGAAAATAAAAACGACGAAAACTATCACCTGTTGCAGGAAAACCTGCAGGAGTTGAAAACAATGCGCCTTATTAATGGCAAACAATTAAATGTTGTTGAACTGCCAATGCCCGATGCTGTTATCTACCAGGATCAGCGTTTACCTGCGTCGTATGCTAATTTTTATATTGCAAATTCGGCGGTTGTGGTGCCAACTTACCGTTGTGCCAATGACGATAAAGCTCTGGATATTTTACAGGGATGTTTCCCTGAACATAAGGTTGTAGGTATTGACTCGACTGATATTATCTGGGGTTTAGGCAGTTTTCATTGTTTGAGCCAGCAGGAGCCGGAGGTGTAACATCCTGTAATAACTATATAAAAAAAGCAATCGCGAATTTTACATATTCAGTATGCAAATTCACGATTGCCTTATCGTTTGTCCCGGCCATATAACTATTTCTTATACAGCGTTTCTGACATCAGCTTTATACCTTCTTCATAACTTGTTGGCTTAAAATTAAAAGCCTTTTCAAATTTAGATGAATCGAAAATGTAGTTGTTACTGTACTGATAATACATCTCTACCGTTCCCATTACTACCTTGTTAAATAAACCATAGGCCCAAAGCATAAATTTATTTACAGCAAAAACCGAAGGTTTTACGCCATATATGCGGGCTGCCATTTCAATAAATTGCTTGCCGGTAATAGCTGGTGCTGTAGGCATGTGCCAGATTTGGTTATCGCTATCAGGATTTTGACCCAGTAAAAACATGCCCTTGCCCATATCAGGGATATAACTGAAGTTGTGCAGTTTATTGGGGTCGCCTATCCATTGTGCTGTTTGTTTTTTTGCATAATTGGTAAGGACCATCATATCAATAAAGCTGTTCTGGCTATCGGTACCATAAAAGTCCGCGCCGCGGGCAATGCTGGCACGGATAGTTCCGGCTTTTGCTTCATCCATCAGCATGTTGGCAATTTTGGCGCGGATACCACCTTTTACGCTGCTTGGTTTGTAAGGTGTATCTTCTTTCATCGGGCCATCAACCAGGCCGTACATGTAAACATTATCAAAAAATATTAACCGGGCGCCAGTTTCCTTACCAAGGTTAATGAAGTTTTGCATTATTACCGGCCATTGTGCAGCCCAAACGTTTTTGTCATAAACCAGCCCTGCTGTTAAGTAAATAACTGTTGAGCCTTTAGTTGCTTCGAGCAGCTCATTATAGTTTAACAGGTCAGCTTTTTTCCAGCTAACGTTTTTGTTGGTGCTTACAATTGGTTTGCGGCTAACCAAACGAATGGTTGCGTTGATGTTTTCTAATTCGCGGGTTAGTGCATTTGCTACTGCGCCGCCGGCTCCTAATATAGTGTGCATAATTTTTCTGTTTTGATTTACTCAAAGGTAAGTGCAGGTTAAACATCAAAACGTTAACAAAAGATAAGGAATTTGGGGTTAGTGACTGGAGATTAGAGACCAGAGATTAGGCTTGCTTTCTGAGATCAATCGTTTTATAAGATAATAATCTTTTTCAGACAAGAATTCTTCTTCTTATACGCGAAAGCGAAACGGGGGTAATGCCTAAATAATGGGCAATGTAGTGCTGGGGCATGCGCTGCAATATATCGCGACCGGTGTTTAGCAGATCAAGATACCGTTCTTCGGGAGTTTTAGTTATGAATGACGAAACGCGGTCTTCGTAACATATTAAGTAATGTTCGGCAACCAAACGCCCGAAACGTTCCATTTTATAAGCCAGCATGGGGTTATTCAGCATCAGCTGCATATCTTTATGGCTGATACCAACAAGCTCTGTATCTTCAAGCGCCTGGATATAAGTTAATGAAGGCGATTGGGTTAAATAGCTTTTATACGAGCTTACAAACTCATTCTCAAAGCTAAAGTATCCTGTAATTTCTTCTCCCTCTTTTATGTGATAATACCGTACGGCTCCTTTTACAATAAAGCCTATATCTTTACAAACTATACCGGGTTCAGCAAAATACCTTTTCTTTTTTAGGGTACGGAAAGTGAGGTGCTGCATAAAAACTATCCACTCAGCTTCGTTAAAAACTATGTATCTTTCAAGGTGTTCCCTAAAAACATAAAGTGCTTTTTGTGTATCCATAGTTTTAATGTGATAATATACAAAAGTGCGGATGTGCAGATGAAAATCAAAAGAAAATAAAAAGAACGTGATGCTGAATTTGTTTCAGCACCTCATGCGCTGTCTACACCACGCATTACAAGCGCCGGCAGGCTATCTTTCTGATGAGCTGCCGAAATAAATCCCGGCATGACGGGCGGGATAATTTTATCTTATCCAAAGTCTGTCCAACAAAAAGAAGGCAGCAAAAACCACGCTTGCAATACCGTTTGTGGTCATAAATGCAAAGTTAACCTTGCTTAAATCGTTTGGTTTTACAAGCAGGTGCTGATAGATAAGCATAATACAAAAGAATGCTATCCCGATATAATATAATATACCTACCTGCGTAAAAAATATCGGCATCACCACAAACGCAGCCGACAGGACATGTAAAAAAGTAGACAATCTTAATGCATTTACCTTACCCAGGTATGCAGGGATAGAGTGCAGGTTCTCGCTTCGGTCGAAATCTTCATCCTGCAGGGCATAAATAATATCAAAACCACTTACCCAACAGAGTACTGCGAAGGAGAAAAATAACGGCGTTAACGCAAATTGGCCCGTTACTACAAGATAAGCCCCGATTGGAGCCAATGACAAGCCTAAACCCAATACCAAATGGCACAAAGCTGTAAACCGTTTGGTAGCACTGTAGCCTAATACCACCAGTAAAGCAACTGGTGACAGGTAAAAACACAGCCTGTTAATAAACCAGGTTGTTGCAATAAACAGCAAGCAGTTAGCAATGGTAAAAGTTAATGCTGCTGCCGGGCTTATCCTGCCCGATGGGATGTCGCGCTGTTTTGTGCGCGGGTTTTTTGAATCGATGTCCCGGTCCAGGTACCTGTTAAATGCCATTGCCGAGTTACGGGCGAACACCATGCACAAAACCATCAGTAAAAGTTTTAGCCAATCGAAACGATGGTTGGTAGTGGTAACCGCCAAAAAAAAGCCGATAAAAGCAAATGGCATCGCAAAAATGGTGTGTGCAAAGGTTACTAAGGACAGGTACTTTTTCATTTATTTTATAATAAAACCCAACTTGTCATTGCGAGGTACGAAGCAATCGCGAACTTAGCATTGCTGCTCTGTATAGCATGCGATTGCTTCGTACCTCGCAATGACAATTTTGTGAATGTAAAATTAATAATTATTTATTGCCATTTTGCTCTTTCGTACTGCACTGGCCATTTTACCTCGTGCCCTAACTGATGCGCTGCACGCAAGGGGAAATATGGGTCGCGTAATAGCTCGCGAGCCATAATTACCAGGTCGGCCTGTCCGGTTTGAATAATATCGTCAGCTTGCTGGGATCCTGTAATCAGACCAACTGCCCCTGTAAGTATTCCGGCTTCTTTTTTTAGTTTTTCGGCAAACTCAACCTGGTAGCCTGGTTTCAACGGTATTTTAGCTGTGGCTACATTACCGCCCGACGAACAATCGACCAGGTCAATACCTTTATTGATTAATACTCTAGCCAATGCTGCAGAATCATCGGCTGTCCAGCCATCCTCAACCCATTCACTTGCGGAGATGCGTACGAACAATGGTTTTTCTTTGGGCCACACTTCTTTAACACTTTCAATAACCTCCAATAAAAAACGGATGCGGTTTTCGAACGAACCGCCATATTCATCAGTGCGGTGATTGCTCAGGGGTGATAAAAATTCGTGGATCAGGTAGCCGTGTGCACCATGCAGCTCAATTACTTTAAAGCCTGCTGCCAGTGCTCGGGTTGCTGCTGTTTTAAAATCAGCTTTTACTTTTTCAATCCCGGCTTTATCAAGTTCAACCGGAGCTTCCTCAGCTAGTGTAAAAGGAATTGCACTTGGCGCTACCGCTTTCCACCCATTGGGCTGACCGGAGGGGATCTGGGCATTTCCATGCCATGGCAATTCGTGACTAGCTTTACGCCCTGCATGTGCCAGCTGAATGCCAGCTACCGAACCATGCTGATGAATAAAATCTGTTATTTCTTTTAGTTTTTCAACGTGTTCTTCTTTATAGATCCCTAAATCGCCGTAAGTAATTCTTCCTTCCGGCGAGACTGCTGTCGCTTCAGTAATAATTAAGGCAGCGCCGCCAATAGCACGACTGCCCAGATGTACCAGGTGCCAGTTATTTGCAAAGCCGTCTTCGCTGCTGTATTCGCACATTGGCGATACAACCAGGCGGTTCTTAAATTCGATATTTTTTATTTTTAGTGGAGAAAACAGGTGAGGCATAATTACTTTTTTTGGTAAAGATGCAGGGTAATTTGTTTGGTTTTATTATTTGGCGGGATTTTTACGGGGGGATGATAGGGGTGAAAGCCTTCATTGTCATTCTGAACGTAGTGAAGAATCTTCTACAATTTCTGAGTCTGCGATGTTTGTCTGGCGTTCATGTCGCGCGCATAACATCTTCACTACGTTCAGAATGACAAGTGTTTAGTTGTTATCAAATCCCGAATGCATACTCTTTTCCTTTAATACTCACAACCGGCGGTACATGGTTTTTCTCAAACAGATCATATCCGGGTTTCATGGTTTTCCAAAACGCTAATGATGAATACTGGGAATATGCATGCATATGCTCATTATCCATCCGGAAAGGGAAGATATCGAGCTCTATTTTTTGCTGCCCTGCTTCGAGAGCTTTGTAAACCAGGGTATAAATTTCTTCTATGCGTTGATCAGTCATGGCATAACAGCCTATGGATGCGCAATGCCCGTGTACCATAATGGCATCGCCCGTGTAGCCTTTCAATTGCTCGAGTTTGTTAGGGTAGCCTACGTTTATAGCCAAATAGTAATTACTTACCGGGTTTAGCTGCTTTGGCTCAATGGTATAAAATCCTTCCGGACTTTTACCATCACCCGAGCGGGTTTTGGTGCCCAGACCACCAGAATAAGTACAGATCCCGTAAGTTTTAAATAATCTGTATTGCCTGCCTGCTTTTACCCAAACCTCAAGCGCACTAACATCTTTAAATAACCTGATGTAAATTTGAGAGTTTGATTTAAGCCCTTTATCTTTTAATTCAGCCTGTAGTTTTGGCCAAACTGTTGATCTCACAGTCTTTGCCCTGTCGCTATCCGGTAATTCTTTTTTGGGATGGATAAACAGCAAGGTCATCAACAGGAAATAAAGGAATTTAGGCATGTGAATGGTTGATTTATTGTGATTTAGATGATAACGCTGATTTTGGAAAAATATTGACTATCAAAAAAAATCAATGCAAAAGCATGAGTAGCTTTTTTCGTTTGTACCGGTCAATGAGATCATTGATAGAATGGAATAAACCACAGTGACTATTCTTACCCTCGATAAACTCACAACAGACTATGCGCCCGGGAGATTAAGCACCTAACGTCTTAATATAAGAATTGCCTGCGTTGCAGATATAACTAAAATAATCACCAAAGGCTTTAACGAAAATGCAAAGCCATAGATTACTGTACTACAAATGAAAATGGAGATGCTGACAAGAGCGTATATAAGAATTTTATTTTTACAAGATTCCCATGTCTTATCCTTAACCGTATAAATTATATGAAGAAACATCATATAATAACTATACACTGCCCCAAAGACAAAAGGCAATGCAATTACCGTTTTAAATCCGTAATTAATCCAAACTAACGCTATAACGATTGGCCCTAATATTAAAAAAAATAGCCCATCGCCATCAATATTGATTTTTTTCATTTATTGAATCGGGACCTAATTTCGATCTTTACTTCCGAAATCGAACTTCCGAAATTCGAAATCATCCTATATCCCCAACACCTGCTTCAATTTCACATACCCGGTTTTACTTACCGGAACTTTAGCGCCTGATTTAAGTATGGCTAAATGGGCATCCTTTTCGTAAGGATCGATGCGGGTGATTTGTTGTATAGCTATGATGTAAGAGCGGTGCACACGAACAAACTGGCGTGGGTCGAGTGTTTGCTCAAAAAAGTTCATGGTTTTATTTTTCAGGAAAGAACCTTCTGAAGTGTATACGCTTACGTAGTCGTCATCTGCTGCAAGGTACTCTACATCGTGTACCGGAATGATCTTTACCTTGGTGCCTGTTTTTACCACAATACGCTCATGCTGTGAAGGCGAGTGTGAGGCTGTTTCCAGCAATTCTTCGTTATGTTTGGTTGTTACAGCGGCTTCTGGCGCTTGGGCAAGATATTTCTCAATAGCTTTGTTAAAACGGTCTTTATTAAAAGGTTTTAACAGGTAATCCACAGCATGGGCCTCAAAAGCTTTTATGGCGTATTCGTCAAAAGCGGTGGTAAATATTACTGCAGGCTGATGCTCAACCAGCTCGAGCATCTCGAAGCCGTTTATTTTAGGCATTTGCACATCGAGGAATATCAGGTCGGGCTGATGTTGCTGAATGGCTTTAAGGCCTTCAAAACCATCGCTGCATTCCTGCATCACTTCAATTTGCGGAAAGCCCTGTAAATACTCTAATACAACCATCCGGGCCAAAGGCTCGTCGTCAATAATTAAGGCACGTTTCATATTTATAACTGCGGTACTTTTATAATAGTTGTAAATATATTATCATTTGCATGAGTTTCCATCAAATCATTACGTGCAAAAAGCAAATATAATCTGCGCTGTACTCCGCGTAAGCCAAAACCGGTACCTTTTTTGGGGCGTGAGGTCTGCGGATCGTAAGGGTTTTGCACCATCATTATCAGGTAATTGCCGTCCATTTCGGCCCTTATACTTACTACTACATCGCCAATGGTATCATACAAACCAAATTTTATAGCGTTTTCAACTATTGGCTGTAATAACATAGATGGCAGTATGGCCTGACCTGACCTTTCGTCGCAGCTTATTTCAGTTTGCAGGCGATAGCCGAAGCGTACCTTTTCAATATCAAGATAAAGGTTAAGATGCTGCAATTCCTCGGTTAAAGGAACCTGCTGCTGGTCGTCTTTTTTTAAGGTACCGCGTAAAAAATCTGAAAGCTGGTGGATCATCCGGCGGGCCTCATCGGGTTTGAAACCTATTAAGGCATTAATGGAGTTAAGGCTGTTAAATAAAAAATGGGGCTGTAATTGTTGCCGCAGATTATATAATTCGGCATCACGGGCCAATTGCTCGGCTTCGGCCTTGCGTTTTTCATTGTCTTTCTGATCAAGCTGCGAATACCAGATCATGCTGATCATTGCCATCCAGCCTACGGCCAGAAAATCGATAAAGAAACGTACCGTTAATGATTGTATCAGGAAATTTGTATAAGCAGGGCCGGAAGTTAAAAATGGCAATATCCACCTGCACCCGAATGTGCAGATACCGGCAAGCGCCCCTATCCATATCAGGATATTGAGGTAACTTCCCTTGCCCGGCTGATAATAGCGCAAGTTGTTATTTATTAGCCAGCAAGCAGCAGCAAGCAATATGGATGATAGCACACCATCGGTTAATGCTATTATCCATAAAAACCCAAAACTATGCACAACATAGGTCTGCATTCCTGCCCAGGCAAGGCCGCAGATTATGAATCCTGCATATAGTCGTGAAGAGGTTACAGATGATGCCATTTTAGGGAGTCCGGAAATCGGAAAAGACCGAAAGTCCGCTTATACTATTAATTTTTTTAGTGTAACACTTTTATTATTTAAATCAATGTCATGCTGAACTTGTTTCAGCACCTCAATTGAAAAGTGTACATCATGTCGGCTACTTGTCCTGTGAGTTGCCGAAATAAATTCGGCATGACGTGCACTTTTTTATTTTTATTATTCAGGACTAATAGCTCTTGATGTCTACTCCTGCAAAAATTGAAACGCCTTTAATTACTAATACTTTTTCGCTTCCGGGGGCAGCGGTGCTTTTAAGTCTCTTATCTTCAATACCTGCAAAAACAGCAGCTATATCAGGTACTACCTGCCAGTGGGGTGGAACTATAAGTTTTGTACCGCCAAATATTTGTGTAATATCAATTATAACGCGGCCATTAATATCGGCCTGGGTAAAGTCGAGCTCTGCACCGCCAAAAATGTTTACAATATCGCCACCACGGAAGTCTTTTGAAAGGATCACTTTTTTTACCGAACCAAAAACCGATACAGCATCGAGATATTCATCGCCGGTGTGTCTATAATTTGTCTGCCCGGTTGCCGGATCATTCATTGGAGGAGTATCGTTCGGCGAAAAGCCGGTTGTTCCTGCATCTGCAGCAGTATCCTGATAACCTTTCCACTCCCATTTAGCGCTGTTGTGCTTTACAAAATCTTTATCAAAACGGCCATGGCGCCTTAGTATCATCCATAAACCGAAACATATAATACCTAAAGGCCAAACAATACCGCTTGAATTATGCACATTATCATTTATTAAAAACATGCTACCCAACAGTATCAGTATAAATGCTGAAGGTTTGTGAAAATTGCTTTTTGCACCAACAAACAACCCCCAGCAGATAAGCAGCATTGGCCAGCTGAACAACCAGTCGGGGATAAAAAAGAAATCAAACTGCCGGAATAGCAGCACGGCGCCTACGGCCAGTAAAATTATCCCTGCCAGGGCTTTGCCATTGCGGGGATTTTTTGGTTGTTCTATATCGTTGTTCATTATTATTCTATTTTAATCTTATCCAAAACTAAGGTAACATTATATGTAAGCCAAACAAAAACTGGCAGCATATTTAAAGAAGTCGGTAAGATAATGCAAAGTGTCGGTGAAAAAGTTTGATATTCAAAATGTATTTTAAAAATGGCTGTGGTAAATTCAATTTAAGGTTACTTCCACACTCCAGTCGCTGCCGCTTGCAACATGGTTTTCCCTGGCAAAATCGCCCATATTAATAGCGAACGAAAGCTGCAAAAGGCTGTTTAAATAAGCCAGCGGTTTGCTCTCGGCTACTTCGCCAAATGTTTGGCTGTAAGGCATATCGCCTTTATAAACCTGTTTGCCTTTGAAAAATATAATAACATGTACTATATCGCCAAATTTTGGCTTAAGCCGGTTAAATAAAGTGTCGGGAATGTTTGTCCAAACGTTGCCATATTGAACATCAAGCACAGGGATATCGCCTTTTATAGTTTTCCCGTTCAATACTGCCTGCTGATATGGGATTTCGACCACTTTTTTAGGTAAAACCGGACCTACCTGCTCAAAGCGGATAACCCCTGCTGCAAGTCGTGCAGCCGTGTATGAGTATACATCGCGACCATGAAAAGTATATGATTTTTGCGAATCTTTGCGGCGGTTTACGGCTTCGTTAATCTCCCTTACCTCATTAATGCCTAATGATGCGGCTACCAGGGTTAAAGTACCGTTATCGGGCGTTACAATATAATGGCCTGATTTGGTTTTGAGCACCACAGATTTGCGTGATGTACCTACACCCGGATCAACAACCGAAACAAATACTGTCCCGGCAGGCCAGTATCTCACTGTTTGCTCCAGGCGATAAGCGGCTTCCCAAATGTTATAGGCAGGAATCTCGTGTGTAAGGTCGTACAGTTTCAGATCGGGAGACACGCCCATGGCCACCCCTTTCATTTCAGAAACAGCGCCGTCTTTCAATCCAAAATCCGACTGGTAAACAACCATTTTGTTTTGTGCCGATGAAAGCCGGGTTGTTAAAAGTAACAATGCAAGGCAGGCAAGAGTGAGTAGATTTTTCTTCATACCAACGATTAAAAATAGTGCTGCAAATTAAAGGAATAATATAAAAAATAATCAGACAATTATACGCAAAAAAGCCAGGCAACTTTCGCTACCCGGCTCTCAACCACTATGAAAAAATATTTTTAAGCTTGTGTTTGTTTATAATTATTGCCCGGATAATTAACTTCTGCGGGTTTGGTATGCTTCATTATCATCCATGTGCCTACAACTATAATTGCCATGGGCCAAACCACACGGTCGGCATTGTCGAAGTTCTCAGTAATTAAAAATGATCCGCCTAAAACAATCATCCAGATCCAGATAGGTTTGCGGAAATTGTATTTGCCACCCATATAAAGCCCGTAAGCTATAATCCACATTGGCCAGCTAAAAAGCCATTCAGGGATAAAAAACAGATTGAACTGATCGATAAGCAATAAACCGCCTATAATCACAATGATTATACCGGCCATTGTTCTACCGTTACGTTTGCTGGGGTTATTTATGATAGTTTCCATTGTTTCAGTTTTAAATATTACCTAAAGATACCCCGGTATTAAAGGCATGGCAACGGAATGTTGGCAGGGTGTTAACAGATGTCGGTAAGGATGGAAAAATAGTCGGTGAAAAGAAAGCGGGTAATTTGATGTGCACCCCAGACAACTTATCAATTAGAGAAGATCCTTCACTGCGTTCAGGATGACAAACGGGGTTGTCATTATAAACTAATTAATTCTGTAATCTCTTTGATTATCATTTGCACATCTGCACATTTGCATATCTGCAAATCAAAAAAGAAATGATCCACAAAAAAACAAGAACATATTTACCTGCCGGTTTCGAAATTAAATGGGAAAGCCTTGAGCCTCTGTATAAAGAACTTTGCGACCGCCCCATAAATTCAGTACACGAACTTGAAAAATGGCTTCACGATCGCAGCGAACTGGAAGCTGCCCTTGAAGAGGATTTCGCCTGGCGCTATATCCGCATGACCTGCGATACGATGAACGAAGAGTTGCTTCAAAAATTCCAATACTTTGCTACCGAAATTGAGCCTAAAATTGCGCCATACAGCAATGAGCTGAACAAAAAGCTGGTTAGCAGCGAATGGGTTGATAAACTCGACCACAAAAAATATTTTATATACCTGCGGGGAGTTAAAAAATCGTTAGAACTTTTCAGGGAGGAAAATATCCCGATTCAAACTGAGATACAGGTTGAACAACAAAAATATCAGGGTATAAGCGGCTCAATGTCGGTACACATTGGGGATAAGGAATTTACACTAGAACAAGCTTCGGTATTTTTAAAGGATACAGATAGGG
The DNA here is from genome assembly GCA_013286325.1 of Bacteroidota bacterium. Lineage (GTDB taxonomy): Bacteria > Bacteroidota > Bacteroidia > Sphingobacteriales > Sphingobacteriaceae > Mucilaginibacter. The sequence goes on from JABDFZ010000045.1 coordinate 14,371, forward strand.
CCAAAAGAAAAGAGGTGTGGGAAAAGATAACCGTACGCCGATTACAGGATAAAGATCAGCTGGATAAGTTGTTCGACCATCTGCGTGCATTGAGGCATAAAGTAGCACTGAATGCTGAATTTGAAAATTTCAGAGATTATATGTTCCAGGCGCTGGGGCGTTTCGACTATACTCCGCAGGATTGCTATGCTTTTCACGAAGCTATAGAAAAAGAAATAGTACCCATACTGCGCGAACAGGCAGAGAAACGCAAGGAAGCCTTAAAGCTTGATACCCTGAAGCCGTGGGATATGGATGTTGATATATCGGGCAAGCCTGCATTAAAGCCATTTAATAACGGTAATGAGCTGATTGAAAAATCTATCCAGTGTTTTAGCAATATTAACAGATACCTGGGTGAGCGGCTGGAGATAATGAAGGACAACAATCTGTTTGACGTGGAGAGCCGTAAAGGGAAAGCTCCAGGTGGCTATAACTATCCTTTATCGGAAACAGGTGCGCCTTTTATTTTCATGAATTCGGCTAATACCTTCCGCGACCTTACTACAATGGTGCACGAAGGCGGCCATGCTGTGCATACCTTTTTAACTGCCGACCTGGAACTGAACGATTTTAAACATTGCCCAAGTGAAGTGGCAGAACTTGCTTCAATGTCGATGGAGTTGATCTCGATGGATAACTGGGACGTTTATTTTGATAATGAAGAAGATTTGAAACGTGCCAAACGCGATCAGCTTTTTGATGTATTAAAAACATTGCCCTGGGTAGCGGTGGTTGATCAGTTTCAACACTGGATATATACTAACCCGGATCATACTGATGCCGAGCGCACCGAAGCCTGGATACAAATCTATGAGCCATTTGGCGCAGGCTTTGTAGATTGGAGCGGACATAAGGAAGCTGAAAATAACCTTTGGCAAAAACAACTGCACATTTTTGAAGTGCCTTTTTACTACATTGAATATGGCATGGCCCAGCTTGGCGCCATAGCCGTATGGAAAAACTATAAAGAGAACCCCGAAAAGGGATTGCAACAATACCTTGATGCCTTAAAACTTGGTTATACCAAAACCATAAAAGAGATTTATGAAACCGCCGGAATCAAGTTTGATTTTAGCGCCGGATACGTAAAGGAACTGGCCGAATTTGTGAAAGGGGAGATGGAGAAATTATAATAATAGTGTAAATCTATCAATATTTAATCTTTTTAAATTACTTATTATCAGCTATTTAATAAGTGTAAAATATCTTTAAATAAAATCATAGACTCCAAAGATTCAAACCATTTGAATTTTTTGGAGTTTAATATGGTATGAAAAAGATATTTTTAAGCCTCGCTATATTATTATATGCAATACAGGGCTTTAGCCAGTCGGCTACAGTGCCTGTAAAAGTTGATAGTTTAATTACGGTTTCACTTGCTAATTCGTTTCAGAAAAAAGACACATTGGGCCAGCACATATATTCGGCCAATGCCGCCTTTGGGTATATGACCGTTATTGTAGCTCCCAACGATAAAAACAACACCCCGTTAAAAAAAGAATCAGATCTTAATAATGTACTAAAGAAATACATTAAAAGTATACAAGGTCAATCGGGTGACGGAAGTGCGCAGAATGTTCGTGATACTACCATAGGTACTTTAAAGGCAAAAGCATTTACCCTAAAAAGTAGCAAAGACGGGGAAGACGTACAGTATATAAATTTTATATTGCTCTACACCCAGGATAACACCTATACGTTTGAGTATGTGTACCCTGATATAAGAAAGGATTTGATAAAAGATGAATATAAAGCTTTTGCTTCATCCATCCGTTTATCGCCCGAATTGCAGCGTAACGACCAGTATTTGTCGAATGCTAAAGGATTATCATCAACTACCAAAATAGCATTGTTTGGCGGCGGTGGCCTTATTTTGATATTGGTTATTGTAACCGTTGTACGAAGAAAGAAAAGAATAGCTATTAGCTAAATATGTCTGAAGTTTTTAGTCCGGAGTCTTAAGTCCTAATACGATTTAGGACTTTGGATTAGAAGCAGCAGATCTAAATAGAAGCCCTCTATTCCATTTTGGGCTGTGTAAAAATTGTTTTCTATCGATATAACTTAGCCAGCAAACAGTAATTACTACTCCTATTACTGACCCCGCTGTTACATCTTCGAAAAAGTGCTGACTAAGGTACATGCGCGAATAGCCGATTAACATGGCTATTATCAGCAATAAAACTCCCCAATTTTTATTTTTAGCCAGGTAAGTAATAACAACCGCAGTAGAGAATGCTGTTACTGTGTGCCCTGATGGGAAACTATTATATTTAAGCATATCAACCCCTTTTACCAAGTGTATCAGGCTTAACTTATCGTGGAAATATAAGATGGGCCGGGATGCATCGGCAAAGTATTTTACTACCTGTGCAAATAAAGATGTTATTGCGTAGGTGCTGGCCATTAAAAATGCTATGCGGTAATTAAATAATGTTAAAATTGCGGATAAAGTAACTATCGTCCAGCCATTACCCATGTCTGTTATGTAGGGGGCAATTTGATCGGCAAAAGTAAAATTCCAGCCGTTTACTGTAAAGTAAATTACCTCTTTGGTAAACAGCAGTTTAAGTATTAAACAGGTGCATAACAGCACTAAATACAGGATAAAAAATAGCCTTATTCTTTTTAAAACATCAATTATTCCTATATTCATCGTGCAAAATAAGCATATACTTATTGATTGCAAAAAAATGGCTATGTTTACCATGACTGATCAAATTATTCTAAACTGATGGCGAAGGGATTATTCCGTAAAAAAAATATTCATAAAATATTACTTGATGTTGAAAGTGGGTTTAGCGATGCAGAACATCCGGGTGCTCACCTAAAAAAAGAATTAACAGTAAAGGACCTTACACTGATGGGGATTGCCGCAGTAGTAGGAGCCGGAATATTTTCAACCATAGGCCTGGCTGCGTTTCATGGCGGACCTGGTGTAACCATATTATTTGTAATAACAGCAGTTACCTGCGGGTTTTCTGCATTATGCTATGCTGAGTTTGCTTCGCGGATCCCTGTCGCCGGTAGTGCCTATACTTATGCTTATGCATCATTTGGGGAACTGATTGCCTGGATAATTGGCTGGGACCTATTGATGGAATATGCCATAGGTAATATTGCAGTTGCCATATCATGGAGCACCTATTTTGTTAACCTGCTGGAAGGGTTTAATATCCACATGCCGGTATACCTTACAATGGATTATTTTACGGCATTCAGGGCGCATGAGACGATACAAAACCACACAGCGGAAATAACTGATACCATAAAACAGGGGGCATTAGCATGGAGCACAGCCCCTGGTTTGGGCGGCGTTAAGTTGATTGCCAACATACCTGCATTGCTTATTGTAATTGTAATAACTTACCTGGTTTATGTGGGTATCCGCGAAACCAAGAGGGCCACCAACGCAATGGTTTTTTTAAAGATAGCTATAGTGATTGTGGTAATTATTATCGGCTTTTTTTATGTAACACCTGCCAACTGGCACCCTTTTATGCCAAACGGATTTAGTGGGGTGATGAAAGGGGTATCGGGTGTTTTCTTTGCTTATATAGGTTTTGATGCCATATCGACAACGGCTGAAGAATGCCAGAGTCCGCAGCGGGATCTGCCGCGGGGAATGATATATTCACTCATAATTTGTACGGTACTTTATATTTTAATTGCCCTGGTACTTACAGGCATGGTGAGTTATAAGGAACTGGCCGTTGGCGATCCTTTAGCATATGTATTTACAAAATTAGGCTTAACCAAACTTAGCGGGATCATTTCTTTTAGCGCAGTTATTGCAACAGCAAGTGTGTTATTGATATTTCAGTTAGGGCAGCCGCGTATATGGATGAGTATGAGCCGTGATGGTTTATTGCCAAAAGCTTTTTCAAGAATTCATCCTAAATATCACACGCCTTCGTTTGCAACTATAGTAACCGGGTTTGTGGTAGCTATTCCGGCGTTATTCATGAACCTTACCGAGGTTACCGACCTAACCAGTATTGGTACATTATTCGCTTTTGTGCTGGTTTGCGGTGGTGTTTTACTGTTACCGCGTGAAGCCTCGCAAAAGGGACGTTTCCATTTGCCATATATTAATTCGAAATGGATTGTACCTATAGTGTTTATTGTTGGAGCCTATTTTTTAAAAGACCATATAATAAGCATGTTTACCGGCGAGAATGCACATGAAAATTTTCCATTCTTTCTGTTTATTATTTTATCGGCAGCCCTGACAGTTTTTTCATTTATTAAAAATCTGTCGTTAATTCCGGTACTGGGATTGCTTAGTTGCTTTTATTTGATGACCGAACTTGGCTATACTAACTGGATTCGTTTTTTAGTATGGCTGATCATTGGCCTTGTAATATATTTTACTTATAGCTATAAGCACAGCGTATTAGGCAAAGAACAACATAGTGCGTAAAGAGAGCGAATTGCTCTGAAAGCATTTTCAAGGGGCTATTAAACCATAATAAAAAAAGCAATGAGCATTACTACCATTATTGGTTTACTGGCAGCATTTGGTACAACGGTTTCTTTTCTGCCGCAGGCTATTAAAACCATCAGTACAAAAGATACTTCGGGAATCTCCTTATCCATGTACGGGCTTTTTACTGCAGGCACGCTATTATGGCTTGCTTATGGTTTAATGAGTAATAGCCTGCCTGTTATTATAGCTAATGCTATTACCTTTTTATTTGCCAGTATTATATTGGTGTATAAAATAAGGTATAAGTAAATTTTGATAGAAGTAAACCTGCATTTACGGTTTAAGTAATTTTAATACAATCCCGCTATTACTCTGTATTTCTTCGTCTGAAATTATATTGAACGTGTAACTGGTGTTTAATTGCGGCACTTTAACGGTTATTTTATTCCTGTTTATTGTATACGTAGCCGACCAAAGGATATCTCCGCCCGGGCTGAAGTTTGCCATGCCATCTGGTTTTAGGATAAGATTCATCCCTCCATCCCCCAAACTTGTAACTGGCTGATTTAGAACCTGAATAAACTCTTTTTCCTGCCTAATTACCATCCCGTCTTTTTTGCAAGCTCCCATACCAAGAGTCAACACCAGTAAAAAACAGAAGCTCATCATCTTCATTCTTTCCATTGTCATTCCAGTTATGTTTTTCCAATTATTAAGTGAATTTTTACCTATACGTTACCTTAGGTAAAATTGCTACAACAGGATAAATAAACTCGGAATATAAGTAATGTTAATTGCTTAAATCTTACAGTTTCATGGCAAAAGATAAACCCTTAACACCATCCTGGTACAAAGGCATAATCATGGTGCTGCGGCCTGTTTTTTGATTTGTATGGGTTAATGTATTACGCAGGTATGGGTAGATCAAATAGGCTGCCTTTGTTGATAATATACCTACACCAGCACCAGCAACAACATCGCTGAACCAGTGATCGCGGTTATACATCCTGAAAATACCCGTTGTGACCGCTGAGGCATAGCCTATAACGGTATAAACCGGCGATTTGTCGGAATATTCCTGAGCCAGGAATTCTGCACCAACAAATGCAAGTCCGGTATGCCCGGATGGGAAGGATAAATAATCATTTCCATTGGGTCGTAAACGATGAGTGAATTTTTTTGTGGCCAGATCTGTAATACCAAAAATGCCAGCCGATAAGCCAAGTAATGCAGTGCGGTCGATAAACCTGTTTTTACCTTCAACACCAATCATGTTTAAGCCATAAACCATAACAATGGGCGTAAATAAGAAATAGCTTTCGGCCCTTGTATTAAAATTAGGACTGGTCTTTTTTACTTCGCCCGCAAGATAATAGTCAAACCGGCGAACCGGATGGATGGCAAATGACAGCGCCCCATAGCCAATTAAGGCAACAGGAGGTATAAACGTCCAGGCCTTGCTATGTAGTTGCCTTACTGTATCGGGCGCGGTAAGAAGGTCTTTTTTAATAGTATCACCCAGTTTTTTCTTAGAAGTTGTATCGGTAATTTGCGCGGAAGCTCTTAATGATAAAATGCACAGTAAGGAAAATATGATCTTTCTCAATGATTGTTATTTTAATGTTTAACAATTATCAGCTATAGTTTTTGGTAGATAGCTTGAATCCAGAATGCAAAGCCAAAACCCTGCCAAAGTAAAACTAAAACAACAATCTGTAGCAATTCTGAATTAATATTTATTTAACACGAATTTAATGAACGCGATGAATCTCAACAGTTTCAGGGGCAGCAAGCATCAGGGGCACTTTTTCAACTGTAACAAAGCTAAGGTCGAGCCCAAAACCGCGTTCCTCTGATAAACTTATTTTCTTTAACTCTTTATAAAAAGCCATAATGAAGCTTTCATAAAACGAAAGATTATGTGAGCGGGAGAGTACCTTTTCAATCACCACAAACCTAAAATCGCCTACAATTTTATGCCTGTTTAATGATTTGTAGGTACTGGTAATATCAACCTCACCCTTTTTTACCAAATCTTCAACCACTTTTCTAAACAACAGGTTTATTTGTTGCTCAACCCTGAAACCAAGCTTGAAATCGATACGGATAAGCTTATTAGGCACAAGGAAATCAACCTCGTACTCTTTTTTATAGGGTTCATCCACCACATCTACATGCACCAGCCAGTAAACATCGGCCCGTTTGGGCTGCTTTTGGAGGATAGAGTAAATGATCTTTGATTCTATTTCTGAGTTGAAATTTGCACTGGTAAGATACACCAGTTGTGATGCGTATTTAGGCACAGTTTCGTCATCGCTTAGTTCTTTAAGTATGCTGAAATAATCCTCAATCTCAATAAACTTAACGTAGCGATTCCGTATTTTACGGGCTGTGTGCCATGTCCACATAATGGTGAATAAAACAAAACCCACAGATAGCGTGAACCAGCCGCCATGCACAAATTTAACCAGGTTACCCGCCAGGAACGAACCTTCGATAAACAGGTACATTACTAAGAAAACAACTATAATATATGTAGGGAGTTTTTTTCGTTTTAAAAAGTTTGCAACCAGCAGGGTTGTCATTAACATGGCTACGGTGATACTTAAGCCATAAGCTGCCTCCATGTGATCGGAATGCCTGAACAGTAACACAACGCCAACGCAACCTGCGCAAAGCAGCCAGTTTACACTGGGTACATACAATTGGCCTTTTTGCTCAGTAGGATAGTTGATGCGCACTTTTGGCCACAGGTTTAATCGCACGGCTTCTGCTATCAATGTAAATGAACCCGATATAAGCGCCTGGCTGGCTATAATTGCTGCCACAGTTGCAATACCAATACCGTATAGCAGAAACCACGCCGGCATAATTTCAAAGAATGGATTATGACGGTTAAGGTTCATTGTTTGCCCATTGCGTTGCAATAACCAAACAGACTGGCCTAAATAGTTAATTACAAGACAGCTTTTTACATAAATCCAGCTTATCTGGATGTTTTTACGCCCGCAATGCCCCAGATCGGAATAAAGAGCTTCAGCACCTGTGGTACACAAGAAAACTGCACCTAATATTACAAAAGAGTTAGGGTTGCTGCTTAAAAGCTTAACGGCATAATAAGGATTTAATGCCTTAATTATTGTAGGCATTTGCGCTATATAAATAACCCCCAATACGCCCAACATAGTGAACCATATAAACATAATGGGCCCGAATGCTTTACCAACCAGCGATGTTCCGAACTGCTGAATAATAAAAAGGGCTATAATTATGGCTATTACTATTGATACAGTTTGCAGATGAGGATAATAGGTTGTTAAACCTTCGATAGCTGATGATACCGTAATTGGTGGGGTAATAATACCATCTGCAAGTAGTGCGCAACCGCCAACAACTGCCGGAATAATGAGCCACTTTGCACGGCGCCTAACTAATGAGAACAATGAAAATATGCCACCTTCGCCCTTGTTATCAGCGCGAAGTGTAATAACTACGTACTTTAATGTGGTTTGCAGAGTAAGTGTCCAGAAGATAAGGGATACCCCACCTAATACTAAAGATTCTGAAATTTGCTGTGCCCCGACTATGGCTTTGAATACATATAATGGAGAGGTGCCAATGTCACCGTAAATTATTCCTAAACTTATTAACAGCCCGGGGACGGTTAGTTTTTGTAGATCTTTATGATTCGACACTTTAAACTTTAAAGGCTCAAAAGTATTAAAAATTACAATTAACTGATTAAATAATAAATAATAGAAAAAGAAAAGCTAAATTTAAGCTGCTAAACCATATTTTGTTAAATTTTGTTAAAATGATCTATAAAATAACAAGTATTTAAATGGATGACAGCTTTATTTATACTTTTGTAATTAATAAACAGTATGAGGCGAACATTTACCTATAATAATTCATGGATCGTAATAATTGCAATAGCAATATTTCTGAATTTTGCCTTTTCTGATGCTATGAGTTATCAAAAAACGGATACCAGTTATCTGCATATTTTGAAACCAAAATCAACAAAAAATACTTACTTAAAAAATGGCCTTCACCTGGTACTGCCACCCATTAGGCCGGCAGTTATATCAACCACAAAAGTTAGTGTTGCAAAACCAGATGATAAATTACTGAGCAATGTACAGGTATATCCTAACCCGGTTACTGATCAGATCAATTTGAAATACGACCTTTCGCGTTACTCAAGCGTTACCATAAAAATTATGGATTTTTTGGGCAACGATATTATAACCCTATACTCACAAAGGGTTGATCCGGGAGAAAAGACTTTTAGTTACGCCTTAAATAACAAACTAACCCGCGGCTTTTATTTTATACGGATTGTTGCAGGAACTGAGTCGGTAATTAAAAGAATCTCGGTTGTTTTGTAGATATCTGAAGTGACTTTTGTCAATTTTTAATCTTTTCTGAATCAGGATTCACCTAATCTTAGAATTCCAACAATCGTTTTTTGATTAATATAGCTACCTTTATATAATTGATTCGGTTATGGACATCGCACTAAAACACAAAATAGCAGAAAAGATCATTGAAAGTAATGATGAGGACCTGCTTAATGAAATCAAATCATTGGTGGGGTTATCAGATAAAGACTTTTGGGGCGATCTTCCATCAGAGGTTAAACAAGCTATCAGCCAGGCTAAAGATGAATTGGATAGAGGCGAAGGTATTCCCCATGCCCAGGTTATATCCGAAATGAAGAATCGCTTTCTAAACAAATAATGTCGTCCTATTCTATTATCTAGTCTCCCAGGGCTAAGATCACCTACGCTAATATTCTTGAATACCTTTATGAAGAATGGACAATAAAAGAACTGCAAGCTTTTATTGATCGTACAGAAGAAGTGATAAAATATATAAACGATAACCCATCACTATACCCTTATTCAAAAGAGGGAGATTTACATAAATGTGTTGTTGTAAAACAAGTAAGCCTATTTTATAGGGTAAGAGCTAATTATATAGAGCTTTTAGTGTTTTGGGATAATCGGCAGAACCCTGCCAGGATGTTGCTGTAATGATCGGTTATTAGACAGGTATTTCTCTTAATTCCTGAATTCTGATTCAGACAATTCGCGCAAATTCTTTAATTTCGGCATTATGAAAATAATTGCCATTGGCCGTAATTATGCCGAGCATGCCAAAGAACTAAATAACCCTGTACCAGGTGTACCCGTTATTTTTATGAAACCGGAGACTGCCCTGCTAAAAGATAATAAGCCTTTTTATCACCCTGAATTTTCGGAAGACATTCATCACGAAATTGAGATCGTAATAAAGATCAGTAAAGAGGGTAAACACGTCAGCGAAAAATTTGCTCAAAACTATTTTGAAGAAATTGCCCTCGGTGTTGATTTTACTGCCCGCGATATACAATCGCGCCATAAAGAAAAAGGATTACCCTGGGAACTTGCCAAAGCTTTTGATAACTCGGCGCCGGTAAGCGCTTTTGTACCAAAATCGCAGTTTGCCGATCTGCGTAACCTTAATTTTAAACTGGATGTTAACGGTGAGAACAGGCAGACAGGGAACACTTCACGT
>JABDFZ010000046.1 GCA_013286325.1 Bacteroidota bacterium
TAAAGAAATTGAACTGAATAATATCGACTGTGATGCATTGAAACTACAGGTTGTTTTAAATAACCTGGTATCGAACTCGATAAAGTACTGTGATGCAAAAAAGCAGCAGCAATGGGTAAAAGTAAAAACCTATCAATTAAAAAAACGATGCTATAATAGAGGTTGAAGACAACGGTATTGGTATAGGGCGGAAAGATCAGGAAAGGATTTTTGATAAGTTTTACCTGGTTGGGAACAATAAACACAGTTCGGGTATTGGGCTCTACCTTGTTAAAGATGCAGTAACACAAATGAACGGGCATATAGAAGTAAACTCCGAACCGGGTTCATTCAGCAAATTCACCATCAGTATACCTATTTAAGCTTTCCTTTCATTCCAGAAATTTATTACATCTTCCCCGGTGCCCATAAAAGGCCCTGGATTTTCCATTTTAAGGCTTGCTATGGCAGCAGCAAACTCACCTGATTGCTGTATATCAGCACCTTTTATCCGCTGATACAGATACCCGGCCATATAAGTATCCCCGCAACCTGTAGCATCGGCAACAATCTGTGGGCGATAGGCAGGAATAGTATAAAAAACACCCTCACTGTAAATTACCGACCCGCCGCTTCCATTGGTTACTACTACTTCTTTTACACCCCAATCTGCTAAAAGCCGGACACCCTGCTCCGTAGTTGCACAGCCGGTTAATGCCTGTAGTTCGGCAACGTCGGCTTTTACAATAGTTACATATTGCAGTGCTTCTTTTTTACCCGGCCAATCAACTGCATGTACTTTTTTGTTTACTACTTTACGCAAATAGCCTTGCACATCAAGGCTTACGCGTGACTTTGCAGCTAAATATTTGATCAGCTCTGTAGAAATATCATCGGCCAGCAACGGCCCCAAATGAAAGATCTGTGCATTCACATTTTGCAATGGTTCAATATCAAACGAGTCAGCTTTTGCCAGTACGTTTTGGGTGCGTTGGTCTTGATTTTCGGCATAGATGTTTTCAAAATAAACGGTATGTGCACTAGGCTGCACCTGTACTTCTATACCTTTGCTGCGCAGATCAGCCACATATTGCATTTCGGCAGGGGCGAGGGCGGTAACCAGCAGGTAGTTAACATCAAGCTTGCTAACTGCGCACGAAAAATAAAAGGCGGTGCCCCCTGCCATGTGCAGGGTAGCTTTGGTGTTTACCACCTTGTCGGACGTAATATGACCTATGCAGCAAATATCAAACATGGAAACTTATATATCAATCGGGCAAGATAATAATTTATGCGGAAGATTATTTACCTGCAAATCATTTGCCTGTCAATGACAAAAAGTACAAGCCCAGTGTGATTCCCGCCCTGGAGCGGGGAGCCTTTTATTGACAAGCCCTGCGTTTTCAATGTTTATTTAAAGTAAAAGGTCTATATTTAATCCACTCAACTTATTGAAAAGAAATGAGAAAACTTTACAGCGTATTATTTGGGGTTTTATTCCTGACGGCCATATCAGCTTGTAAAAAGGATAAAACACCTGTTACTCAGCAAAACAAAGCTATAGGTAAATGGAACGCTGATAAAGGAATTAACAACATTTATTTAAACGATAAGCTAACGCTATCAGATACTACCATTCTGCATAATTCATATCTATATCAACTAAATGCCGATGGTACAGGAAGTATTTATGTGACAGGTACTAAAGCTTATACTTTTAACTATTCAATAAGCGATTCTAAAATAAACTATACAAATTTTGTCTTATACAACGCTGATGGCAGTGTAGCCGGACATCAAGATCCTTATTTTGAAACTATTATTAGTATTACAGATACTAATCTGGTGACCAACTTTGAGCAGGAAACCACAGACGCTACCGGTAAGAACAAAAGCGTTACTGATATTTATTTTACAAGGGTGAATTAATAATACAAATTTCTTCTGCTTAAATAATCACTATCCCTTCAATTTCCTCACCAGCACATTAAAATCAACGCCTGCTACAGCTATCTTTTTCCAGTGGTTGTCTTTAAAATAGTAAGTGCCGCCATTAAACAGGCCTATGGCAAAATGGTTATCGCCATTGTAGTTATTTAACCATTCTATAGCTACCAATATGTGGCCCTTCGCTTTAATGTTATAAGGTTCAAGGTTTACGGTTACGCGGTTTTTTCCGGTTGGTATGGCGCTTACAATATCCTGCTTTACCAGGTTTTCGCCGGGTGTGACATCATTAAAATCGTAAACGTTTACTTTAAATTTCAGGCTGTCCTTACTCTGATTGTCCACATCGAAATTAAGTTTTAACAGCTGCACCGGTTTATGGCCCGCACTCATTTTTATACCTATCTGGTAGCCCTTCACCAGGTCGAAACTGCTGTTTGCTGAGCCTGAACGTGGTTTGTTGCCTATCAGTTTGGTTTTTTCCTGTGCCTGCACAGCTGATATGGTTATCATTAATAAAGCTGCGGCTATTGCGTACTTTAATTTTTTCATAAGGTTTATTATTCTTTTGTATGATTTTAAGGGTAGACGATAAGCCTGGTTAAATGGTTGCAAGAGTATGAAATTAATTTAAGCTATCTTTATTAAGATTTAAGTACAGAATTTTGCTTGAAATCTCACTAAATAATTACGATTTATTGTATAAAAATCGTTTTTTGTTAAAAATATCTTAAAATAATTATCAAATCATTTGCTTTTATACAAAAACACTTCATAAATTACGGTTTTTAAAAGTAACTGATTATCAATTTCTGATTTATGAATAGTTTTTAGTGTTTTATGTATGGAAAAATCAGCTTATTTTGATAAATATAACCCGATTGGTGGTGTTTGGGATGAAATGTATGGGCTTGATGCCAATATTCGCGATCATTATCGCAAAGTAATCGAATATATTTCGGGCGAATCGGCTGATGATCTCAATAAAAAAGAAGAACTGGCCAAAAGGCTGTTCATGAGCCAGGGTATTACCTTCACGGTATATAACAGCGGCGAGGGTATTGAAAAGATTTTTCCGTTCGATATTATCCCCCGCATCATCACCGCATCCGAGTGGGCCTTTGTGGAGAAGGGTATCAAGCAGCGGCTTACTGCGCTTAACCTGTTTTTAAAGGATGTTTATCATAACCAGTTCATTATAAATGATGGTATTGTACCGATAGACATGATCTATTCCTGCCCGCACTTTCTGCGCGAGATGCACCAATTGCAGGTTCCTTATGATATTTATGTGCACATTTCCGGTATCGATCTCATCCGCGATCACGATGGTACCTTCTATGTGCTGGAAGATAACCTGCGCACGCCTTCGGGTGTTAGCTATATGCTGGAGAACCGGGAGATTACCAAACGCCTCTTCCCCGATCTGTTGCCGCAATGCGGCGTAAGGAGCGTTACCGAGTATCCAACCATATTATATAAAAACCTGCTGGCGCTTTCACCCCGACAGATCAGTAATCCTGTTATCGTGCTGTTAAGTCCGGGTATTTACAACTCGGCTTATTTTGAGCATACTACACTGGCCCGTTTAATGGGGGTTGAACTGGTTGAGGGCCGCGACCTGGTGGTAAATAACCATAAAGTGTATATGAAAACCACTATCGGATTGCAGCAGGTTGATGTGATCTACCGCCGGGTTGATGATGAATACCTCGATCCGCTGGTATTCAATCCGTCGAGTATGCTCGGTGTTGCAGGTATTATGGGGGCATACCGTAAAGGAAATGTAGCCATAGTAAATGCAATAGGTACAGGAGTAGCCGATGACAAGGCAGTTTACACTTATGTGCCCGATATGATCCGCTATTATTTAAACGAAGAACCTATCCTTAAAAATGTGCCGACCCACCAATTAGGCAATGCAGATGAGCGCGCCTATGTTTTTGAGAACATCAACAAAATGGTGATCAAAAAAACCAACGGCAGCGGTGGATATGGTATGCTGATGGGACATGCAGCAACCGAACAGGAAATTGAAGATTATAAACTGGAAGTGTTAAAAGACCCACGGAACTTTATTGCACAGCCAACCATAAGCCTTTCCGCCGCCCCGTGCTATATGCAAGGCGAACTGCAACCCCGCCGTATCGACCTCAGGCCTTATGCGCTTTATGGCCCTGATGGCATTGAAATAGTGCCTGGTGGCCTAACCCGTGTGGCCCTTAAAGAAGGTTCACTGGTAGTAAACAGCTCGCAGGGCGGTGGCAGCAAGGATACATGGGTGCTGGCTTGAGCGAGTTGGCAGCAGGCAGTGAGCAGTTGGCAGTAACCAGAGGAGGGTAAGAGCTAAAAAAACATAAATCAGGATAAATCCGAAATAGAACATCCGATATCCGAAATAAATAAAATATGTTAAGTAGAGTAGCAGCAAGTTTTTATTGGTTAAGCAGGTACATTGAGCGTAGTGATGGGATGCTGCGGATGCTCAAAATAAATTATGCGTCATCACAGGATACCATACACGAATTTACATGGGAACCGGTGATCAGGATTTTTGCAGTGTCGGACGAGGAGGAAACGGAAAAGCTGGACAATAACAGTCGTGCCGTATTGAAACACATGGTAACCGGGAAGGAGAACTCCAACTCCATTTTAAATATTATTACCCTTGCCCGCGAAAACGCACGGGGCGTTCAGGAACATATCCCCAAAGACCTTTGGCAATGCCTCAACGAATATTACCATACGGTTAAGGATTCCCGTATTGAAAAGGCCCTGCAGCGGGAAGACCCTATAGGAGTATTGGATGTTTTAATAAAACAGGTAATGCTTTATTACGGCACAGCGGAGATCACGATGGAACGCGGAGAGGGGCGGAGTTTTATGAACATCGGCAAATACCTGGAACGGGCAATTCAATCGGTAGACATCCTTGATACCAAATTCGGCTCGGTAAGTGATAACCCCGACTTGCTTACCGATACCAGCTACTGGAAGCATTTGTTGCAATCGTTAGGAGGGTATGAGCTTTATTTAAAAACCTACCGCGAAGGCTTTGAGGCTTCAAATATTTTGGAACAGGTAGTATTGAATAATGATTTCCCGCGCTCGGTAATTTATTCGGTAAATAACATTCAGCGCTATTTCGACAGGTTAAAAAACAATAGCAATCTTGACGATTTCAGGGAACTTTCATTTCAAATTGGCCGTTTGCAAAGCCGCATTAAATACAGCTCGGTTAAAAGTATTGAACAGGATGGCCTGCACCAATACCTTACCCAGATACGAAAGGAACTTTACGGAATTGGAAATGCCCTTAATGAGCATTATTTTGCAAACTCGTAGAGTTGGAGTGATTAGAGACCGGAGATTAGTTAGAAAAAGAGGAATGAGGTTAGAAGAAAAGTAAATTAATATTTCAACTTTACAACATTCCAACATTTTAACAGCAATACAATAATAACACAATACAACAATTACACCCACATGCCCGAATTTGAAATTCAACATATAACCCGTTATATATACGAAGGCCCGGTGCGCGATAGCGCCAACCAGATTATCCTGTTCCCTATAAAAGACCAGTATCAGGATGTTATTAAGCAGGAACTTACCATCACCGGCAACCCACAGGTTGATACGTATATTGATTACTATGGCAATGAGGTTGGCAGTTTTACTTATAGCGAACCCCATACTGTACTCACCATTAACTCTAAAATATGGGTAACTACTAAACACAAGGCCCTGCCTGTTAGCGATATTTTTCCATCGCAGCAATGGGAAGATTTAAAACGCCTGCAATATGTTGTGCCTTACATCGATTTTTTAAGACAGGAATATTTTGAGGGGATAAACGAACTTAAAGTTATTGTTGATGACGAAAGATTAAAAGATGACACCCCATACCATGTGGCCTTACGTTTTTGTCAATATGTGTATGATAATTTTAATTACATAAAAGGGGTAACCACAGTTGAAACTACGCTGGATGAGATCTGGAAGCTGAAAGCCGGCGTTTGTCAAGATTTTGCTCATATCCTGATGGAAATGCTGCGCATGGTACATATCCCTGCACGATACGTAAGCGGATACATTTGTACCAGCCGCAATAACATGCGTGGCGAAGGAGCAACCCATGCCTGGGCCGAAGCCTATATCCCCGATTACGGCTGGCTTGGCATCGATCCAACAAATAATTGCATTGCCAACGAAACTCATGTTCGCCTTGCGGTAGGCCGTAATTTTTCTGATTGCTCGCCCGTAAAAGGGGTTTATAAGGGATCATCCAACCATAAACTGGAAGTAGCAGTATCTGTAGATGACGAAAATGTATTAAATAACAACGATAGCAGTCTCTCGGAATCACCAGCAGTTACCATTGTATCATCATCACCTAAAAACAGCTACCAGCGCTACATGGAAATTGTTCAACAACAGCAGCAGCAACAGCAGTGAGTAGTTGGCAGTTTTAAGATGGCAGTCAAAGAAAAAATTTGCTATTGCTACGTGATTGCTTCGTCGTTCCTCCTCGCAATGACAATTCTATTATTATGAATCGGCGTTTGGTCAGTATTTATAAGAAAAATTGGGTTTACACTTTTTCTTATAAAATTACTATAAATAATTGACTAACAGTTATTTAAACATGTATTTGCATTGAATTATGTAAACCCATGTAACCCACTTTTTTGTTAATGGAGACAGTCTCAATCTACCAACTGCTGCTATCAACTACCTACGTTCCATCTGCCTACTGCCAACTAATAACTGCCCACTTCCCCAATTATCCCTTTCCCTTAACAGGTGCGCCGCCGCCCGACTGCCCGCCATTACCTGGCGCACCGCCACCACCATCATCCGGCATATTATCCTGGTCTTGTTGCTGGTTGTCCTTATTTTTATCCTTGTTGCGTTTTTGCGGAATACCATTATTGCCAAAGCGGTAAGCAAGGGTAAATATCGCAGTCCGTGTTGAAAAACGGCGGTCAGATATTTGTCGCGATGTAAATAATGGGGTGTTATAATCAATGTCTGATACAAACTTGCGGGTATTAAAAATATCGCGCACGTTGCCGCTTATGTTAAGCTTTTTTGTAATGTCGTACTTTACACCACCGTCAACGCCATAAATGGCATGCATGCGCCCCTGTGGTATTACCTGCGAACCCTGGTAATCGCCCCTTATTTGTATACCCAATTTCTTTACCGGCTTAATATTAGCGGTAAGATTTCCGTTCCATGAGTACCCCGAAGTTGTTGCCAATCCCAAAGCGGCATCGCCGTCAATATGGCGGTAGTAGATGTTTAAGTTACCCGTAACATCAAGCACAGAGCTTGGGCTAACTTTGGCTATCAGCTCATAACCCGCGTTCGAGGCGCTTTTCAAATTCTCAAACCTTGTTATGGTAGTATCCAGGTTACCGGGGGTAAGTGGTGTTGTGATCTGCTGGATATTATCGTTTGTAAGCCTATAATACAACGATGATGTAAGCGTCAGGCTTTTCCAGTAATTAATATAGCTCAACTCAAATGAGTGCGTATCCTCAGGCCGCAGATCGGGGTTACCCTGCTGGTAGCTTAAACGGTTGCTCTCATCAATAAATGGCGATAGCTGCCTGTCGCGCGGGCGCGATACACGGCGGCTGTAGCTTAATTGCAGCGTTTGGTTTTCCGATAGTTTATCGGTTAAAAATACGCTTGGATAAACCCTGAAATAATCCTGCTTATGCTTTATAGTGGTGCTGTCAATAAGTTGTGTGTTTATATTAGCCTGTTCAATCCTTAAACCACCCTGTATGCCAAACTTCCCGAAATCATGCTGATAATTGGTATAAACAGCATTAATATTTTCTTTATAAATAAAACGGTTGGTTAAAAACGGATCGCGGTCATAATTTCTGCTTATGCTGTTCAGCGTGTCAACTATGTAGTTGTTGTCGCTATTGTTTATAGTGCTCCTTAAACCGGCTTCCAGTTTCCCGTTGGTAAGCGGTTTGGTATAATCGGCCTGTACATTCAAATTATGCTGCCTGCCAATTGTTGTATTATGTTGGGTTGATTGAAAGCTCTGCGGAATAGTAAAATAATCGTAGTAGCTGTTCAGGTTATCAAAGTTGTTATTCTTATCAATAGAGTACCCTACGTTGGCAGTAAGCTCCTCGCCTTTCTTCTTGAATTTATGGCTGAAATCAGAATTAAAATCAAGGTTGGTACCACTTCCGTTCGAAATGTTGTTTTGGTTTATCTGTTGTAATACAGTATCCTTCGAGCTGATAACAGTGCTGCCATACTGGTTCCTGTTACGATCGCGGATATTAATATTATTATTAAAGCTCAAAGTGCTTTTCGGGGTAAGGTTAATATCAATCCCTGTGCGGATATTCTGCCCTGTAAAGGTAAAGTTCTGGTTAGCTAACTGATTTTGAGTTTGCACCGTTCCGTCAGTGGCATCAGTAGTTTTATCAACCGAGCCATTGCCCACCCTTTCGCCTTTGCGGTAGCTGTAATTTGTATACAAATTAACTTTGCTGTTTTGGTAAGCCAGGCTGAAATTACCGTTATAGGTATGCTGCGTACCTACCGATGCTGATGCAGAGCCGGTAAAGCCCTTCTGCACGTTTTTCTTTAGTACGATATTAATAATACCCGATTGCCCCTCAGCGTCATATTTTGAAGAAGGATTGGTAATTACCTCAATAGTTTCAATAGAACTTGCAGGGATGGATTGTAAAATATCGGCCATGTCGCCGCCGGTAAGGGCCGATGGTTTACCATTAATTAATACCCTCACGCTGGTTGATCCGCGCAGACTGATGTTTCCATCAACATCCACTTGCACCGATGGCACGTTGCTTAAAAGATCGGTAGCCGAGCCGCCCTGACTAACCAGGCTTTGTTCCACATTAAATGATTTTTTGTCGATACCCAGCTGGATCTGGCTCTTCTGGGCTGTAACTACAACTTCCTTTAATAAACCTTTGCCAACACGCAATTTTATGTTGCCAAGGTTGATATCTTTCTTCAGGGGAGTTACGCTGATGCTATCTTTTATAAAGGTTAAATAGCTTACATAAGTAGCGCGGAATATATACAACCCGTTATCAATGCCGGTAAGCGAAAAATTACCCTGCATGTCGGTCTGCATGCTTTTTACAGGATGATTATCTGATTTGCGCACCAGCGAAACAGTAGCAAGTTCAAGCGGCTGGTTATTTGCAGCATCAACCAGTTTACCCGAAATAGAGCCACCGGAAGGCGCCTGCTGGGCATTAACACCCAAAAATGAAAATATGCAAAGCGAAAAAAAGAGCGTTTTTAGTAAAGCGGATTTCATGGCGCAAAAATCATGCTTTTACATTTTGCACCATAATAAACCTTGTAACTTTGTTGATAAGAAAACACGCTTTTTTGGTAATTTTTCTATTACCAATGTTTCAGCTTACAGTTTTTTAACTTCGGCAACAAGCTCTTCTATTTTCGGGGCTTTTTCATAATAATGTGCCGGCTTGCCGTTTTTATCGTACAAAGCTATGTAAGGTGTGGTAGACACATGGTAGTATTGTTGGGTTTTATAAGTAGGATATTCAGTCCCAACTGTAAAGTTTGGATACTTGCCCAATTCAAAATCCCGTGAGAAATCCTTCAATAATCTTAAATAAGGGAACTCAATACGGGTAAATGTGATCATAACTACCTGGATGTTTTTGAATTGTTTCATGTATGGCTTCATCTCATGCATTAAATGCTGGCAATGGCTGCAATCAGGAGAGAAGTAAATGATCATTACCGGCTTATGCTTATTTAAATCAGTATAAGATGTATAAGTACTATCTGGCTTTAAAATTCTGTAAGCAGGGATTGCTGGTGGCGGGGTAAAGGTAGTTTGAGCTTGAGCGCAGCCAGCAACTGCTATAAGGCACAAAAAAAAGACTAATTTCTTCATGGTTTTAAATTGTAAATTCAACAGGGGCATATATACGATATTTTTAAGCTTCAAGCAATTCTAATTGCCAGGCAATGTGCTCTTCCGTCATTGGAAATAACGCTCCATCGCGTATTGTATGATAAACAGCTTCAAATAAACCGTTATAATTACCTTTTGGTGGTTTTATATAGCTTGTATCTTTTTTGTTATCAAGGCCCATAATCACCAGTTTGCCCTCGCTTCCTGTAGGTTCAATTCCATAACCGGCATCGGTGGGTAGCATTCCGGCATCAAGCTGTGCTTCCTGTACATCGCTGCGGTCTTTTATAAAGCTGCCCAAAGTGCCATGCACCACAAAACCGGGCAGACCTTCAGCAATCAGCAAACATGAAGTCAGGTAAACGTTCAGTTGATTTGGGTAGATAAGGTGATAATGAAAATAATCATCCACTTCCGATCCTTCGCGAAATATGCCTGTGGTTTTTTTAAAGCTCAGCGGTTTGCCAAACAAGGCAATAATATTGTCAATAAGATGCGGCCCCAGGTCGTAAGTTAAACCATTGGCAGCATTTTCTTTTTTCTCTTTAAACGATTTCGGGCTAAGTGTGGTTTTATACCTGTCGAAGCGCATATGGACCTCAATCAGTTCGCCAAGTTTACCGCTTTCAATAATGTCTTTTACCAGTAAATACCCGCTGTCGTAACGGCGGTTTTGATAAAGCATTAAATGCAGGTTTTTCTCTCTTGCCAAATCGAACATGATCTTTACTTCAGCACTGGTGGCTGCAGCAGGCTTTTCAAGCAGTACATGCTTGCCTGCATTAAGCGCTTTTATAGTAAAATCGAAATGGGTATTGTTGGGAGTATTAACAATTACCAGTTCAATTTCATCATCGGCTAACAGCTCATCTATCGAGTTATAACTGATAACATCAGGATAGCGTGCAGCTGCCTTCTTTTCATGCCGCTCAACAACAGCTCTAAACGTAAAGCCCGGATTGGTAGATAAAAAAGGCGCATGAAATATTCGCCCGGACATTCCGTACGACATTAAGCCGCTTATAATAGGTTTCGACATAGTTTTATTTGTCTCTATGTCATTTCGAACGATAGTGAGAAATCTTCTTAGATTGACAGGTCTGCGTCATACCTATTGCGCGTTCCCATCATATAAGATTCTTCGCTTCCGCTCAGAATGACAAAATGAATATTTTGTTTTAATCAACACATCAATCTTCCCCAATCGGGCTGCCATCAGGCATATTCAATGCCGGTGCAGGCTTAAATTTGTCAGGGTTTCTTTCAAACTCGTTAATATTAGCCAGTCCTGCTAAAATATTAGCCTTTTGCGCGCCTATAGCTGTATTAACGGTGGCACCCATCCACTTTTTTAGCTGACTGATCTCCAGCAATGCTATCCCATGTACACTTTCGGGTGCCTGGCTATCATTGGCTAAAGTTAGCAACTGTTTTAAAGTTAAAATGTTTACCAGGCGCTGCAGTTCGCCTTTATAACCTGCTGGCTGCGGTGCTTTCCATGTCTGGTCTGTAAGTTTATCCAGCACGGCAATTAAGCCAGGTTGTGT
This sequence comes from Bacteroidota bacterium, assembly GCA_013286325.1. Lineage (GTDB taxonomy): Bacteria > Bacteroidota > Bacteroidia > Sphingobacteriales > Sphingobacteriaceae > Mucilaginibacter. The sequence goes on from JABDFZ010000046.1 coordinate 11,440, forward strand.
ATTATCTCTCGAGTTATACTCAACCAGTCTTGCTGCCCGTTCAGGGTGAAGCATAAATTGAAGCGTTGTGGCAGCGGCAGATTCAGCAGCAGCCATCGGATCAAAAGTAAGCCCTGTGCGCGATTTAAATAGTTCCCTTGTCCTCGGGTAGCCGTCAGGTCTCGGTGCTATCTTCTCGATCAATTTTTCAGGAATCGCCAAAGCATCAGGACTAATAGTTCCCATCAAAGCATTAAAGGCTTTCCATTGTTCGGCAGGCGGAATAAATTTTGTAGTTACCTGTCCGTCGTTTTTAACAGCATAAGTATAGTATAAGCCACCCAGCATTTTCGATGCTGCCTCAACCTGGTAGCGATGCAACAGGTAAATAGGTACCAAAGCTTCTTCTATTGTAGCCATTGGCGCATCCTGCCTGATAGATTTTTCCGAAAACCTGTTTAGCAATTGTTTGCGGATAACCATCAGCCTGTTCAATTCATCTGCTGCGTTGGTGCCGTTATCCCACAAATGGGCGAGGGGATGGGCGCTGCCTGCCGGGCGCGAATCTTCATCGGTAATAAATACCTGTCCTTCTTTCAGCGTCTCGGTCATTATCCCTTTCAGGGCATTGTCTTCATTTGTACCTGCAGGGAAATCCTGGTAGCCATATAAAATGGCACGTTTGTCCCAGGTGCCTATTTCGGTAGTATAAGCGCTCGATAGGTCAACCGTTCCGCCAGCTTTTAAACTAAAGAATGGCGGCGGATAATCCATAACTGATGCCCTGTTGTTTGTACTGGCAGCAAAATTATGCTGCAATCCAAGTGTATGGCCAACCTCGTGGGCGGCAAGCTGGTGCAGGCGGGCAATGGCCATTTTCATCATGCCATCGCTAACAGGCTTACCATCTTCATAAGGTTGCAATAACCCCTCCGCAATTAAAAAATCCTGCCTGTCGCGCAATGAGCCTAATGAAACCTGCCCTTTAATGATCTCCCCCGTACGCGGATCATCAATTGATGCCCCGTATGACCAACCCCGTGTTGAGCGGTGTATCCATTGAATAATGTTATACCTTATGTCCATCGGGTCGGCATCTTCAGGTAAAAGTTTTACCTGGAAGGCATTTTTATAACCAGCAGCTTCAAAAGCCTGGTTCCACCATGCTGCGCCTTCCATTAATGCAGTCCTAACTGGTTCAGGCGCGCCGCGGTCAACATAATAAATTATGGGTTTAACAGGCTCGCTCATAGCTGCTGTAGGGTCTTTCTTTTGCAGGCGGTGGCGGGTAAGTAAGCGCTTTACAATAGGCTGATCTATCGGTGTAGCATAATCCATATAATCAACATCGTAAAAACCCGAACGCGGATCAAACTTGCGTGGCTTATAATTATCGTCGGGCAATTTGATAAATGAGTGGTGCATCCTTACCGTAACCGAGTTTGGATCGGGTGTTACAGAGCTGATCTCATTTCCTTTGGCTTTTCCTCCCAGCGTTATTGTCGCCTCAAACTCAGAATTATCAGGGAAGGCCTTGGTATTAGGTAGATAAATTGCCGAACGCGATTCATCTAAATTAAAGCTGCCCTGGTTGCTGCCGTTTAACCTGTCGGCAATATGATGGCTGTCGCGTAGTAAAAATGGTGTAAAATCAATCAGCACTTTATCGCCATCCTGTGCTTCGGCCTTGAAACCCCATATAACCGATTGCGCGAATGCTTCCTCAACCGATTTCCTTTCATCGGCATTATTGCTTACCGCACGATAGGCGTAATTGGGCTGCATCAATAAAATTTTAGGTCCGCTTTTTACAAATTTTACAATCCGGCTGTCGCCAATTTGCCCGCGGTCGAGCCCCAGGTCGTTCGACCCTATGCCGGCCGGAAGAGAGTTTACATATAAAAACTCCGTGTTAAGTTTATCAACCTCCAGTAACACCTGCCCGGTTTGTTCGTTCCAGTAAAAATTAAAGTAACCCGTGTACCTTGTTAACCCCTTAGTTTTCGATTCTATATCACTAACTTTTTGGGCCGTTGCAACCTGTAATAAATTAACTGATAGTAAAAAGAGCAGGCAAATTTTTTTCATGATAAGTATTGGAATATTCAGCCTAAAATATTACTTTTAATTAATATTACCCAAATAAAATGGTGGGTCTGGCAATCTGTCACCAATATCTGCCGTTAAACTATTAATCATAATTCAATTTAATTTATTCGTAAAAGGAATATAACCTTTTAAATTTTTGTTCCGTATAAAGCATATCATAAATTATGAATATGGAATTTAATAGCAGGTCCGTTAGTATTTTACTGGTTGATGATGATGAAATAAACAATTTTATCTCCATTAAATTAATAAAGAAAGCGCTTATGAATACCGAGATTATGGCTTGCCTTAACGGCAAATTTGCCATTGACCGGTTGGTTGAAATTCAGAAAGAAGATCCTGAGAAACTACCTGATTATATCTTGTTGGATATAAATATGCCAATTATGAATGGCTGGGAGTTTTTAGACGAATTTAAACGCCTGAACATTGACCCTGCAGGCAAATGCAAAATTTTTATCATTTCATCATCTGTATTCAGCAACGATATCAATAAAGCCCGTTCATATCCGCTTGTAAAAGATTTTATTTCGAAACCGCTTAACGTAGAAAAGATAGTTGACCTTTTTAAGGTTGAAGACCCGGCTTAAACAGGTATAACTTTAAAATGCTCGTCCTGGTAAATCACCTTACCAACACACAAAGTTTTTGCGTGGTAAAATAAACAAGTCCAGCCTTCCTCAACTGCTATTTTACCGTATTGCTCCCTTAACTGCATAGCTTTGCGCCCGTCATAATCATACTTTGCAATAAATTTTCTGATCAATTGTTCTGGTTCAGGTAATTCATCGCCTCCAAAAAAACATTTGTCGCCTTCACTTTCAATCCATATCACCATGTGGTAAGGCGAGTGCCCGCTTGATAGCTCATACCTGATGCCAGGTTTAAACTCCCCGTTGCCCTCAACTAAAGTTAAATTTATATTGCCCTGTAATGCCTCGAAGATTTCTTTGCGATAGGAAAATGACTTCCCCGCCAAACCTGTTTCCCATTCGTTTTTTTGGATCACATGGTGCGCATTTGGGAAACTTGGTACAAGCTTGCCATTCCGTTCAACAACCAATCCGCCCGAATGGTCGTAGTGCAGGTGCGACATAATAACCAAAGTCACCTCATCCGGATCAAAACCTGCATTACGGATATGCTGATGGATAAAAAGTTCGTCCCTTGTATCCTTATAACCCAAACCTGTATCCAGTACTATCAGATCGGTATCGGTCTTTACCAAAAAAGGGTTTACATGTATAAATAACGAAGCCGGCCTGTCTTTAGGGCTATCCGTTTCGGGGTTAAAAGGAATAAACTTTTTAGTAGCATCAACAGAGTAAGAGCCCTCGCTTAAGGTGAATATTTTCATTAACGTTTTTTTAATTATGAATTGAATGACGAATATCGAACACTGAATGTCGAATGATGAAGTGACTTTATCTGTTTCATCCCTTAAAATTTCTTTCCACTTCGGCGTTCATTATTCAAAATTCGGTGTTCGTTATTTTTAGGCCGGTTCAAACTACCGCACTTATTACTTACTTAAACTTTTTTTATCTATCCTTCAAATTTCTCGCTATCCGGAATCCAAGGTCATCAATTTTAAAAGATGATGGGTGGCTGCGCCTGCGGTTGGTTGCCAAACAACCCCTTGCTTCATCACACCAGCCACCTCCACGGAATATACGGTATGAGCCATAAACCGTTTCGTCATAAATATCCGAACACCATTCCCAAACATTGCCCAGCATATCGTACAATCCCCACGAGTTTGGCGCTTTCAGTGCTACATCATGCGTCATTCTCTCCGAATTATCTTTGTACCAGGCAACGGCATTAATCTCACCGTACCGTATATCTGTAGTTCCGGCTTTACAGGCATATTCCCATTCCGCTTCTGTAGGAAGCCGGTAACCGCCAGCTTCATGGTTAAATGTTATCTCAGTGCTATTGTCGCTCAAATAATAGCAAGGCTGTAATCCTGCTTCCTGTGAGAATAAATTGCAAAACATCACCGCATCTTTCCATGATACTGTTTCTATAGGTCTTTTATCTCCTTTAAAAGTAGCAGGAGACTCTTTAGTGATCTCAAAATACAGCTCCTGTGTTACCGGAACCCTTGAGAGTAAAAAAGGCTTTATTTCAACACTCCATTTACGCTTTAAACGGTCATCTCTCAACTCAATTTTTCCGCCTGGTATTTCTACCATCAGATTATCTATTGTTGCAATATCTGGTATGTTAAAATAGTCCTGGTTCATTAATGCTGTTTTTTCAATAAATAGCAGACAGATATAAATATTCAGCTAATAACAGAGATCCGATTAAAATTTTCCCATTCTCTAACCTCTGGTCTCTGATTAACTTTTTTATAACCTCTGGTCTCTAATCTCTACTTACTAATCCCTATCTTTACTGTTTTTTAAGCTGCAAAGATATGAATAAACGGTGGGCAATAAGAGATAATGCCGATGAACACGAAGCAAAGGAACTGGCTGCCGGATTGAATATTGATACCGTTTTAAGTACATTGCTGATACACAGGGGAATTAAAAGTTACGACGAGGCCCGCCTCTTTTTCCGTCCGGATGAGCGCCACCTGCACGATCCTTTTTTAATGGCTGATATGGAAAAGGCTGTACTCCGGATTGAAGCAGCAATTGCTGCTGGGGAAAAGATATTAATTTATGGCGATTACGATGTCGACGGAACAACAGCTGTTTCTGTTGTGTTCAGTTTTTTCAAAAAGTATTACCATCAGCTTGAATATTATATTCCTGACCGCTATAACGAGGGCTATGGCATTTCGACACAGGGGATAGATTATGCAGCAGAGCATAATTTTAAACTGGTAATAGCGCTCGATTGCGGTATAAAATCAGTGGACAAAATAGCCTATGCCAATACTAAAGGGATAGATTTTATCATCTGTGATCACCACCTGCCCGGAGACGAATTACCTGCCGCGGCTGCTATCCTCGATCCAAAACGTGCTGATTGTGAGTATCCTTATAAAGAGTTGTCGGGCTGCGGTATCGGCTTTAAACTGATCCAGGCTTATGCCGAAAAAAATGACATCCCATTCGAAGAGGTATCGTGTTATTTAGATCTTGTAGCCATTAGCATTGCCTGCGATATTGTGCATATAACCGGAGAGAACCGTGTACTGGCCCATCTCGGCCTGCAAAAAATAAACAGCAACCCCGGCATCGGCGTTAAAACCCTGATGGATGTTGCAGGTAAAAACACAAATTATACCATATCCGATGTTGTGTTTTTGCTGGGCCCCCGCATTAACGCAGCCGGAAGGATTGACGATGCCAAGCATGCTGTAGAGTTATTGATAGCCACCGACGAAAACGAGGCTAAAGAAAAAAGCGAACAAATAAATGTAAAAAATTCGGAGCGCAAAGGCCACGACCTTTCAATAACAGATGCCGCCTTGAGCATGATTGATGGTGATGAAATATTAATGAACCGTAAATCTACTGTAGTATTCAATGAGAACTGGCACAAAGGGGTAATAGGCATTGTGGCATCCCGCTTAACCGAAAAATATTACCGCCCCACTATCGTATTAACCAGATCAAACGGACATGTTGCCGGCTCGGCGCGGTCAGTTTTAGGATATGATCTTTACGAAGCATTGTGCGGCTGCAGCGACTTGCTGATCCAATTTGGCGGGCACAAATATGCAGCAGGACTTACCATGCATCCCGACAACGTTGAAGCCTTTACCGATCGCTTCGAACAAGTAGTAAGTGCAACCATAAAACCAGAACAATTAATACAGCAGATACAGATTGACGCAGAATTACGTTTAAGCCAGGTAGAACCAAAGTTTTTCAGGATATTGAATCAGTTTGCACCATTCGGGCCCGAAAACATGTCGCCGGTATTCATAAGTAAAAATGTGTATGTTAGCGGTTATGCAAACATGGTTGGCAGTAACCATGTAAAAATGACGGTAATGCAGAACGATTCGCCGATGTTTGATTGCATTGCATTTAATCACGGTGAATATCTGCCGCAATTAGTAAAAAATGCACCTTTTGATATGTGCTATTCAATTGAAGAAAACGTTTGGAAGGAACGAAGAACCATACAGTTAAATGTAAAAGGAATAAGGTTTGCTGAAAGTTCATAGTTGATGGTTCATAGTTCATGGAAGAAAAGTCCATAGACGATGGTCGATAGTCCATAGCAAAAGAATCTTAAACTATAAAAGAATCATGTAATCCTTAAATCAAGGAAATCATGGATAAAAATAATCAGTGTAATCAAAAAATAATCGGTGAAATCAAAATAAAAAGTGAATTTAAGAGCAGAAAATCTATTAAAAAAATATAAGCAGCGCACCGTTGTTAATGATGTATCGTTCAATGTTTCGCAAGGCGAAATAGTGGGTTTGCTTGGACCTAACGGTGCCGGGAAAACTACCTCGTTTTATATGATAGTGGGGCTGATAAAGCCAAACGAAGGCAAAATATTTTTAGATGACGAAGATATAACCGGCGACCCAATGTACCGCCGCGCCCAAAAAGGGATAGGTTACCTTGCCCAGGAAGCATCAGTATTTCGTAAGCTTTCTGTTGAGGATAATATAAAGGCCGTTTTAGAAATGGGCAGCATGACCAAAGAGCGGCAAAAAGAAAAACTGGAAGAATTAATAGACGAATTCAGTTTGCATAAAGTACGCAGAAACCGTGGTGACTTGCTTTCTGGTGGTGAACGCCGTCGTACCGAAATTGCACGCGCACTTGCAGCCGAACCTAATTTTATTTTGCTCGATGAACCATTTGCAGGTGTAGATCCGATTGCTGTGGAAGAGATCCAGACAATGGTAGCCAAGCTAAAGACCCGGAATATCGGCATCCTGATAACCGACCACAACGTGCAGGAAACCCTTTCTATTACCGACAGGGCTTACTTACTGTTTGAAGGCAAGCTATTAGAATCAGGTGTGCCCGAGGTGCTTGCAGCAAACGAAATGGTGCGGAAGGTTTATCTTGGAGCAAATTTTGTATTGAAAAGAAAAGTATTCAATTTTGATAAGCCGGTGGCAGAGATTAAAGATTAGAGACCAGAGATCAGGAAGGAATAAATCCGGTTTTATATAAATGAGTTCAATCACTAATTCACTAAAACGCCAATTCACTAATTCCATCCCATGACCATTTTCAACTCCGTTTTTACCTGGTTCATGAAAAAGCGCATCCACCAGATTGAGCTTTTTATGAAATACCCCAACGAGGTACAGGAAGAATGGTTTGAACAGTTGATATCAGGCGCAGAAAACACTGAATGGGGGCGTAAATACGGATATAAATCCATAACCCACCTTGGCCAGTTTAAAGAGCGTGTACCCATACAAAATTACGATACGCTAAAACCCTACATCGAGCGGATGCTGAAAGGGGAGCAAAACGTTTTATGGCCATCAGAAATTCGTTGGTTTGCCAAATCATCAGGCACTACAAGCGACCGCAGCAAGTTTATCCCAGTTAGCGAAGAGTCATTGGAAGAATGCCACTTTAAAGGCGGCAAAGACCTGCTTACCATTTACTTCAATAATCAGCCAAATGCAAGAATGTTCACCGGCAAGATCCTCACGCTTGGGGGCAGCTACCAGGTGAGCCAGTTAAGCGCAGATACTTCATTTGGCGACCTCTCGGCAGTATTGATGAAAAACCTGCCGCTATGGGCCGAACTTCACCGTACCCCGCACATGGATATTGCCCTGTTGGAGAACTTTGAAGAGAAAATAGAAAAAATGGCCTATGCTACTAAGGATGTAAATGTAACCAGCCTTAGCGGGGTGCCCACATGGAATATTTTATTATTTAAGCGGATATTGGAAATAACCGGGAAAAAGAACCTGCTGGAAGTATGGCCAAACCTCGAGCTTTATTTTCATGGGGCGGTAAACTTTACTCCGTATCGTGAGCAGTTTAAAAAGCTGATCCCCAAGGATGATATGTATTACCTGGAAAACTACAATGCCTCCGAAGGCTTCTTCGGCATTCAAGATACCCGCGAACCCGGCGAAATGCTGCTGATGCTTGATTATGGCATCTTTTACGAATTTTTACCATTAGAACATCTGCATGATGAAAACCCTCCAACTCTTACGCTTGACGAAGTAGAGCTGGATAAAAATTATGCGCTTATTATCAGTACCAACGCCGGCTTATGGCGGTATTTGATCGGCGATACCATAAAATTTACTTCCCTGTCACCATTCCGCATCCAGATCACCGGGCGTACCAAACACTTTATAAACGCCTTCGGTGAAGAGCTGATTATTGATAATGCCGAACGCGCATTGGAAGAAGCCTGCCAGCAAACGGGGGCAATTATACGCGATTATACTGCAGCTCCCGTATATTTTAACGGCGATGAATGTGGTGCGCACGAATGGATAATTGAATTTGAAAAAAGACCAGCCGAATTTGAACGTTTTATTGACCTGATGGATGAAACCCTGCGCCGCATCAACTCCGACTATGACGCAAAACGTTTTAAAGACCTTGCCCTGCGTCGTCCCATTGTCCACAAGGCGCCTGCCGGAACTTTCTTTAACTGGATGAAAGAAAAAGGCAAACTTGGCGGTCAGCATAAAGTTCCCCGCTTGGCAAACGACCGCGAATATATTGATGAGATATTAAAAGTTATGGAGCTGGTAGGGTAGGTAATTTCAGGCCAGAGGCCTGTTTATAGTTGTCACTCGGCAGGAGCCAAGCGACTGCAGGGAGGAAATAAAAAAATAAAAAAATAAAAAACAAAACAAGCATGCAGTCGCTCGGCTCCTGCCGAGTGACGACTATAAACCGGCGTCCCGCCGAAATAAAAAAATGTCAGAATTACGCAAAGCAAATACATATCGTCCTTTTTTCATTACGCTAACAGTAGTGGGTTGGATTGATGTCTTTATCAGAAATGATTATTGCGAAGAGTTTGTAAATAACCTGGAGTATTGCAGGAAGAATAAAGGATTAAAGGTATATGCTTACTGCATAATGAGCAGTCATATACATTTAATTGTTGCTAATGAGGATTCAAATTTAGCTTCAACTATTCGTGATTTAAAAAGCTACACGGCAAAACGTATCATCCAAATGGTTACAGAGAACCCTTCAGAAAGCAGGCGTGAATGGATGTTACATTTATTTAAATACTTCGCAAAGTTCCATAAACAAAACAGCGAGTATCAGTTTTGGCAAAAAACAAGCCACCCTATTGAATTATTCAGCAACACCGTTTTTGATCAAAAGGTAGATTATATACATAGAAACCCTGTAGAGTCTATGACTGTTAATGATCAAACAGCGTATGTTTATAGTAGTGCAAACCCAGATTCACCGTTTAAGGTTGATGAAACTTGATTTTTACTGCAGGCCAGAGGCCTGCTGATAGTCGTCACTCGGCAGGAGCCGAGCGACTGGGTCTGTTTTTTATTCTCTTCCGCAGTCGCTTGGCTCCCGCCGGGTGACCAATATAAATTGGCGTCCCGCCGAAATAACGCAATACCAAATTATTCTTAATGGCCTTAAAATCTGTCAAATCTATTCAATAATCACCTGCACATCTCCCATATTTTCACTGCTTCAACCGCTTCTTTAACATCATGTACACGTAATATATTGGCGCCTTTAGTTAATGCAATAGTGTTTAAGGCAGTAGTGCCGTTCAATGCCTCCTCAGCAGTCACTCCAAGCTGATTATAGATCATTTTTTTACGGGAAATGCCAACAAGTATGGGTAGCCCCAGCATATCAAAATCTTGCAAACGATCCATTAAGGCATATCCATGCTCCGGTTTTTTAGCAAAACCAAAGCCGGGGTCAATAATTACATCATGTATGCCAAGCAGCTTTAACTGATGGTATTTAGCTGCAAAATAGTCAAATACCTCGGCAAACACATCTTCATATTGTGCCAGTTGGTTCATGGTTTTAGGTGTGCCTTTGGTATGCATTAAAATATAAGGCACTTGTAACCTTGCGACTGTGGCAAACATATCTTCATCCAGTTGTCCGCCACTAATATCATTAATGATGTGCGCGCCAGCTTTAACCGCAGTTTCAGCAATTTTAGACCGGAAGGTATCTATCGAGAGCACGGCATCCGGAAAGTGGCTTATTAAGGCCTCTACAACAGGCATCAGGCGGTCAGTTTCTTCCTGTATACTGATATCATCAGCGCCGGGTCGTGTAGAGTAAGCGCCAATGTCAAGGAAATCAGCGCCATCGTTTAGCATTTTTTGGGCTTGCTGTAGCGCATCCCCAATCCCTTGCTTCCGACTCTCTTCGTAAAAAGAATCGGGTGTAAGGTTAATAATGCCCATTACTTTTGGCTTGCTTAAATCAATAAGTTTACCGCTTGCATTCAGCGTTACCTTTTTACGAAAAGATGTATCTTTAGCCATTGTTTGTTGTAGACAGTTGTAAAGTTAAAAGGTTGTAACGTTGAAATGTTACCCCGATAGTTTTTAACCTTACAACTTTACAACATTACAACTTCTCAATAACAAATGAAAAACAAATCTACATCAGCGCTAATATGGGTTGCCAGGATTTTGGTGGGCCTGCTTTTTATATTTTCCGGACTTATAAAAATTAACGATCCGCTTGGTTTTTCGTACAAGCTGGAAGAATATTTTGAGGTTTTTCATATTACTTTTTTAAACGGGTTTGCACTTAGCCTTTCCATCATACTGTGCTCACTCGAAATTATACTTGGTTTTGCTTTGTTAATTGGCGTTCGTGCTGTTTCTGTGGCATGGGGCTTACTGCTGCTCATTATCTTTTTTGCCTTCTTAACCTTTTATTCAGCTTATTTCAAGGTTGTACAAACCTGCGGTTGTTTTGGAGATGCCATTCCGTTAACACCATGGCAATCGTTCAGTAAAGATCTTGTACTGCTATTACTGATTATTGTGCTGTTTAGAAACAGAAGAAATATTCAGCCTTTATTTAAAGCTAAAACAGCTGATAACTTTTTAGTAGGAGCTGCTATAATCTCGGTAGGTTTCGGCCTTTATACTTACAACTTTTCTCCGGTAATTGACTTCCTTCCATACAAAATTGGTGCAAATATCCTCGACGAAATGAAAACACCGCCGGGAGCGCAACCGGATAAATATGAGCTAACTTATAATCTGAAAAATAAAAAAACTGGCGCCACCAAAACAATGACAGATGAAGAGTACATGAAGACAAACATCTGGAAAGATGATAACTGGAAAGTTATCGGTCAGCCGGAGAGCAGGTTAGTAAAAAAAGGTTTTACACCCAAGATTCGTGATTTAGCTATACAGGATGCGCAAGGGAATGATTATACAAAGGAGCTATTATCAAATCCGTTTAATAACCTTATAATAGTTGCTTATGAACTTGATAAAGCCGATGACCAAGCTATAGACAGGTTAAATGCGATGGCAATAAATCTTGCTCAAAATTTTAATACCCGTACGGTGATGCTCACCTCCAATTCGCATCAGTATACCGAAGCTTTTAGTAAGCAGCACCACTTAATGTTCGAGATTTTTTATGCCGATGGTGTGCCGCTAAAATCAATGGTGCGGTCAAATCCGGGTATATTGCTCCTTAAAAACGGGACGATACTAAATAAATGGCATTATCACTCCATGCCAAAATATGACGATCTGGTAAAGAAATATTTTCAGCAATAATTAATGATCAGCTACTTTATCCGCAAGTTGTTTTACGGGCTGGCAGTAATGCTGGGCATTGTTGTTGTGGTATTTTTCCTGTTCAATATTCTGCCTGTTGATCCTGCCCGAATGACTCAGGGCCAGCGCGCCGATGTGCAATCGTTACAAGCAATCCGTAAGGAGTTCGGGCTGGATAAGCCGGTCCCTGTACAGTTTGCTTATTATTTGAATGATCTTTCGCCAGTCAGTATCCATGCTAACAACACTGAAGAACAGCAACGCTATCATTATGTAAAACTGTTTAGTGTTTCTTCTGATAAAGTACTTGCGTTAAAATGGCCGTATCTGCGTCGTTCCTATCAAACCCATAAAGAGGTTGCCGTATTGCTGCTCCAGGTAATTCCCAATACACTTGTATTGGCAACAACTGCCATGCTGTTTGCTATTATTATCGGTGTTTTTTTAGGGGTGATAAGCGCAGTAAATCAAAATACCTGGATTGATAAGCTGGCGATAGGCTTTTCAACTTTAGGAGTATCGGCGCCCTCATTCTTTGCCGGGATAATCATTGCCTGGGTATTTGGCTTCGAGTTAAGTAAATACACTGGTCTCAATATGTCGGGGAG
>JABDFZ010000047.1 GCA_013286325.1 Bacteroidota bacterium
GTTGAAACAGTATGATCAATTGTCAAAATCAGAAGGGGCCCATTCGGCAAATGTTAAATCCCTTAACGTGCAGGTTGGCACGCTCACAAATACATTAGGCAAACAGGCTGAAGATTTAACCAAGAATGGTAAGGCATTTGATGCACATAAGGCAACAATGGATGCCCTGAAATCAAGCTTTGATAAAATTAAAGGTGTGTCCGGCGAATTTGGGCCGAGTTTGGAAGAGGCTGCCAAGGGGTTTGAATCATTAAAAAGTGGTTTGGATATTGTTAAAACAGGATTCACAAGCGTAGGTGCTGCTATAAAAACCACCGGGTTTGGCTTATTGGTGCTTGTCTTGCAATCTGTAGTTGAATACTTTACAAAAACTACCGAAGGCAGTAAAATGTTAAGGGGTGCGATATCAGCCGTAGGTGTAATTGTAGAAAAGGTAACCAGTGTTTTTAAAAGCCTGGGCGAATTCATAATTCATGCCGTTACCCACCCGGTTGAAAGCCTTTGCACTTTGCTGCCCCGAATCTGATAGTTGTTTTTGCTTTTGCAGCAAGCTATCAAGTGTTTGATTTAAATCAGTAATATTTTTTTTAAACTGATCTGTTTCTGCCTCAACTTGTATGAGGATCTTTTTGTTTAAGTCTTCTGCCATGGATAATTAAGTTAATAATGTTTAATATGCCAAATGGCATAATGGAGTTTAATAATAAGCCCAGTTAACTGGGCTTATATAAGGTTTAATAATCTGATTTTTCTTTTTCCTTTTGCTTAGCTTTAACTTCGGCCATAACAGCATCATCCGTATAACTAATTATAACTTCTAGTTTACTTGTTATATAAACTATAATACGTTTACCGTCATTTACCCAATTAGTGTAAATCGAGGAGTACCCTGCTTGAATTGCAGTTAATTTTTCGCTTTCGCTATCTTCATTTTTATATGGTGATTTAAAAATGCTCTGCGAATTTCCCTTTCTGTATATATCAGAGATATCATTTACCAGGCTTTGATAATAAATGAAAATTTCAGGATCATTTTCAGGATGAAATATAAATCTTTCATAGTAAACTTTGTCATTAAGAAGCTGAACCTGAAATGTGGTACTGATTCTATGACCTAACTTCACGTTGTCAAATAAAAGTCTTTCGTTATCGCTGGTGGCAGCATCAAATGTTCCTCCCTTTGCTTTAACAGCGGTAATAACATCAGTTTTGCTACTGCCGAATTTAATTCCTAATACGCCCTCAATAGGTTTTGTTATTTAATTAATAATCTGAACTTTCCTTAGCTTTTTGTTTTTTTACAGACTCGTGTGCAAGATCAGCATCCTGATAGATTAGCAGAACCGCTAAACTCTCATCTATTACAGCTTTAATGGTATTTTTATTATCCGATTGCCAATAGGTTGCATAGCTGACTTTGCCATCCTTCATAGCACCAATTTTTATGCCATCATCATCCTCATCATTATAGGGTTCCTGAAAGGTCTTTTTGATGTCGCCGGCTCCATAGTTTTCATTAATGTCATTTACTAAATTAAAAAAATACTCAATCGTGTGAGCATCCAAACCAGGATCAAAAACAAAATCAGCTTCATATGCCTTGCCATCAATAAACTTTACAACGAATGCCCCAGCAGTTCTGTGCCCTAATTTGATGTTTTTATAGGCAAGCATATTGACTGTGCTTTCTTTTTTGTCTAAAATACCGCCTTTGGCATTTAAAGCAGCTATTACAGCTGCCCGGGTGCTGCCAAATTTAATCCCTAAAAAACCATCAATGGATTTTTTAGTCTGTGAGATTCCTAAAAAGGGAACCAGTAATAGTGCAATAAGTAAGGTTTTTTTCATAATTGTATTTTGCTAATATTTTTGGTAAACATAAAAATAGGAAACATAAAAAGCAAATTTAATCCGTTGTTTTTTACTCTAATTTCACCAGTTCTACCTTTGTTGGTTGGCCTTTGCGCCAGGCATCAATTTTATTAATGTAATAATAGGCATCGTCCTGTTGCAGGTAAACGGGGATAAGCAGATCGAGCTCCAGTATATCGCGCGGGGTAAGCAAAATATAACGCACTACCTTTTTGGTTTGGGTTAGTATTTTTTCCAGTTCGGGGTAGTACTTTTTGCGCAGGTTGTCAAACAGCAGGCTTGCCTGTCCGTAGCCGGGTTCCGGTTCGGGTGCATCAGATTTGTGAAAGTACGGCGTGCTTATAACGTCGTTTACAACGCGTGTGTTTTTGCCATCGGTAAAGGTTACGGTTTTGTTTAATTGGCTTATATTAAGCTTCTGATCAATTAAAATCCTTGGCGCAACGCTGATGGTGAAATCCTTACTGTCGTTTGCCGGGTCAATCATATTTATTTGCGCAATGGTGCCGCCAATGTAAGGCCGGTTGAGCGAGGGCGCAAACGGACTTGTAAACAGTTCGCCGCTTGCAGGCAGGGTTTGGTCGGCTATGCTTATTTGCGACCAGCCAAATTTTAGCGGCAGCACATTATCATCATTCTGGTACTGCATGTAATTTATCTGTGCATAATTACCCAGTTGAAACGCTACCTGCTTGCCCTGGTTAAGGCATTTGCTGCTCCAGTCTTTAGCCACAGGGATATTATTCACAATATCACGCAGGGAGTTGAAGGATATGGTTTTGCTGGCATTATCGGTTTGGCAAATGATACCGAAACGCTGCAGGGTATCTTTAAGCAGGTCTTTCTGGCTAATGTCGGGGAAAATGCGTTCGCATTGTATGTTTTGCCCAAATTGTACGGTTTGGTTCTGACTTTGTACTGTAAACGTGGCCCCTGATGCTATATCCACGCGCGCCGGCGTTTCACCCTTCCAGTCGTAGCTTATGTACACGCCACCGTCTGCAGGCAGTGTTGTTTGCCAGGATACTTTGGCATTATTAATATCCAGATCGGCAAGAATGTCGCCGCCATCCCCGCTCTTTCGTACCCATCCTGTTGGGTTTTCGCCATGTCTGTTTTCGGAGTAACCATCAAAAGAAAATACCAAAGGCGTAAGTATTGTATCGGGAGTTGAAGGGTAATTAGGGTCGCGATATACAATATTTACCGTAAACTTTGTTGAATCGGGCTGTGGAGTTACCCTGCCATACAGGTGGACCCGTGGGAAAGTGGCTGTAATAATAACGTTATTTATATCTTTTGAAATAAAAACGTCCTGCCCCGGTGCAATCTGCTTACCGGGATCTGATATTATTGTATCCCATGTGAAATAGCCATTGTTATTCAGCTGTTTAAACGGGTGGGAAATACTTAAAGGCGTAAGCTTTTGAGCGCTAAGGCCGCGATCGTCTGTACGGGTTTGATAATCTGTACCATGCTCAAAGCTGCCGTTACTGAACTGGCAGATCATTAAGGGATAAAGCGGATCGGCAAGCAGCGAGCCTGTTGCCTTATACCCCGTGGATTTTAATAGCAATTCAATGGCTGTTTTAATAAAAAAACCGGGCCGCTGGTACCTTACATCAATAGGTGTGCTGAATATTGCAGGATCAATTGCACCGTAATCGACTACGGGCCAGATCCAGCCATCGGTATAGTTTTGAGAATCGGCAACATTGTCCAGATCCCATTTATGGTCGTATTGCTTCCATAGCAGGTTTTGGCCATAATTGCTGCTTATGCTGGTACTGTCGCCCATGTCATAAAGTTTACCATCAATAGCATCAAAGAAATCTACGTTACCGCTAATAATGGTAATACTTGCCATATCCTGATCTATGCCGTTCAGCTCGCCGATGCCGTATGGGATGATCTCCAGGCCATCCTGCACCAGTTTTGCCTGGTATTGCTGATAGGGAAGATTGGTGGTAAAGGCAATGTCATCCGGGAAACCCAGTATCTGCCGGTTACGCTGTGTTAAGGGCAGCTTAAACTGATTGCTGGTATTTCCCTGCTGATTTTTTACTTCGCCAAGGTTATTGATCTGGAAGGTGAGGGCTATCGGGTTGTCGTCGCTAAGGTCGACGAGTTGATCGTTGATGTATAGTTGCATAATTAAAGTTGTAAGGGTTGTAGTTGTTTTAAATATTAATAGGTTGGATGCTGCTACCCAAAACGTCATGCTGAACTTGTTTCAGCATCCCAAATGCTAAGTGTACACCATGCACGCGGAAATGTCATGTGAGATGCCGAAACAAGTTCGGCATGACGGATGATTAGTATTTCAACCCTTATTGACTTTGTATGTTAATTGATGGCAGGTTAAATGTTACACTAAATGGCGCCTGTCCGTTTAGCGTTTCGTACTCGCTGTAGGTGGCGGTATTGATAACAATGGTTTGCCATTTAACCGGGTTTTTGTTTACCAGCATCTGCACTTTTGGCGAGTATTTGATAGATTGTAAGCCCTTGATATCGCTAATTGAAAGATCTTCGGCCATAACTTTTACTTTTTGCCCGGCGTTTTTGCCTATCACTTCTTCAATGCTGTCCTGGTTTTCCCAATCGGATACATAGTTTTTTATGATGACGGCATTCTGCACATCGAGCGAAACTTCCTGGTTATAAACAAAACGGTAGTAGTTCCAGCTGCCGCTCAAACCTATCCAGCGCAGGTAAACCGATTGCTCATCAACCGCATCATCAATCCTGATTGTTTGTGTTTGGGTGATGCTGCGCGGGGTACCTCCATCGTCATACTTCAGCGTTAAATTAAAATAGTAAACCTCCGGATCGAAATTAGTGTTGATGCGCAGGCGGTTTAAACCAAGCTGTGCCGGCACAGGGGTATTTACTACTGTTTGGCCGGCAATTATAAACTTGCTGCCATCCTGATTAAGCAGCCACGAGCCATCATCATTTAACAGGGTGGTAGTTTGCGGACCGCCGCCTAATGGGTTCCGGTTAATATCCAGCGGGGTAAGCTCGCAATATAACTGAAGGCCAATTAAATCATCGCTGTAAATAAAACCTATGTCGAATGGATACCCGTTTGAATAAGCGGGTTCGGCAAAGTCTGTTATCCATTTGGCCAGCAGGCTATCGTCAACCACGGTGCGGAATGGTACATAAGCCGCCAGGTTACCGCCATAACGCTCTCCAAGTTGTTTGGCTGCATACAATACATAATACGGATCGGCAATGGTATTGTAATCAAGAGACTGGCCGGACGCCAGTTTGCCATCCCAATATTCGGCATAGGCAATTTGATAGCTTGCACTCAGGTTGCTGTCGCGATAGTTTATCTGTGTAAAATCACTGCCATCCTTTGCCCGCAGCAGGCTTTGTAAAAAGTTGGAAATATCGGCCTTTACCAAACCGGTATTATCGGGCCGGTTGGTTGCCGTGATGGTGTTTGGCCTGCCCGTTAATGCATCGATATAGCTTATCTGCGTACGTAACTGGTAATAGGGGCGCAGCAGGTTAATATTCATAAACCCGACCGCGGTTGAAAGGTAGGGCGTATTTATTACCACCTTTCCATCATCCGTTATGGAGATTACTTCATAAACCCCAGTGTATGCCGAAGTGCTGATGTAAATATAAACCGGGTTATTATTGGTTAGCACCACATTTAATAAAGCTGCATTTGCTTTTGCCTGCGCATTGGCGGCAAGCGTGGTTTTTATCAGCGAGGTATCGCAATTTACTGATACTATGGCATTGCCGCTAACGGTATCCGGATCGACGCGGGTAACTTCAAAATCTTTACGCTGATAAGTGAACACTACAGGATTAAAGGCCGCATTCCAGCGGGAAATATTGCCGCCAGGTAGTGTTACAGCCGGACTTGCAGTTAACAAGCTGTTTAAAGTTTGTACGGTTACAGTTGCCGTGGCTGTACAGCTATTAGCATCGGTTACGTAAACCGTTTTTACACAGCCGGTTAAGCCTGTAAATGTGGGCGATGCCTGGAAGGTTATATTATCCAGACTGTACATTATAGGCCCGTAACTTGAGGTTGCCTTTACCGTTATTTGTGCATCTGCGGCTGCAGGTGCCGATTCCTGTTTATCAACAGTAATGTAGCTGATAACCAGGTTGCAGGCATTCACAGGTGGCGCAGGATCGGGCACATCACTAACTGAATTTATTTGAAACCGCGTAAAAAAGCCCTCCGTATCGCCCGACCCATTATCGGCAAGCGTGCCACTGTAAACCACCTGACTTTGCCCTGCAATGGATACTTGTTGAGTTGAAATTACGCCGTCAATATCCTGCGTAAATGTTACGGTTACATAATTGCCATTTGTGGGCTGCCCGGTTTCTGCATCATACAGATAAATTACCATATCGCCGGACAGGCGGGTGCCGCTAACAGTGGTATTGGCTTGTGCTATATTTGCTACTATTGTCATTTGCTATTTTTTAGTCCACAGATCATAATCGATGGTCCATGGTGGGTTTATCTTATTTAATTAATCAGTTTTATCTATGGTCTATCGTCCATCGACTATGGACTTTTGTATCGACCCGATCAACTCGTTTGCAATACTTTCCATTACCGGTTTTAACCTGAGATCGATGTTTTCGGCGCTTAATGGTTCGGTGAGGATGCCGGGTTTGCCTTTGAAGCCCTTTTTGTCGATGGATTTCTTAATGGCCCATGCTTCCTTTTCAGGAATGCCTTTTTCCTGGCACCATTGCTTTATGCGCTGTATCATTGGCGGATTGCCGGGTACTGCATTTTTGCTTGTTGGCCCGCGGCCGCTTTCCAGTATTTGTAAAAAGCCCGGGATCTGTAATTGTGCCTTATCGCCTTGGGTTGTAACGGTCATCTGGCTGATGGTTTGTGCGCTGACGCTTCCTTTGGATTGAAGCGAATTAATTAAATCTGAACGGATTGAATCAAGGAAAAGAGTTAGTTGGGGATTGTTCATAGTTGTTAGATTTATACCTTCCGTCATGCCGAACTTGTTTCGGCATCTCACAGGACATTCCCGCTTGTAAGATGCAGGTGTGGTAGATGGCTATCTTTATGATGAGGTGCTGAAACAAGTTCAGCATGACATTTTTTTTAGCTAATAAAATCGAAATACATCGTAGCCAGGCTAATAGTAAGATTCACCCCTGTTGAGTTTACATCGAACTTGTTATAAACCGGCAGGCATTTGGCTTTATCGCCAGCCTTTATGCGGAAGTAACGGCCCTCGCTTTCCCTGTATTTTGATGCTTTAACAATAAATTCATTAGCCAGTGCGAGCGCCTGGTTCACGTAGGTTTCGTTGGCCGATGTGTACTCATCAAAATCTGTTTTGAACAGAAATTCCAGGTATACTGAAAAAGTGTTGTCAACCGAGCCATTTACCTGTGGCGATATGTCAATAGGCTGCAAGGGATACATAAAAACACAAGGGAAGGAGGCATCGTCGGCAAGCTGGTTTAGCTCATTGGCTGTGCCGTATACAAAGGTTGGTGAGCCGGTTAAAGTTTGTACTACGGCTTCTATCTGGTTTCTTATTGGCATGGGGTGGTGGTTAATTGGAGATTAGTTTTATTAGTCCGAAAGTCAGTAAAGTCCGGAAGTCCGAAAGACGAACCGGCTCAATTGTGGTTTATTGTGTCGAGAGCAATTCCGAGTAACGTTTTTGATATTCTGCTTCGGTTTTGTTGAGCAGCAGTTTGGTTAATATGCGTTCGTACGGCATGTTAAGGATGGCGGTCCATTTGGTGATGTCTCCGCCGGAGAGGGAGTTTACAGTGTTGATATACTTAAACTTTTCGAACGCCTGTATGCCCGCTCTTCTTTCCAGCGCCGACGAAGCTGATGCCAAAAGCCTGTTTTCGGCCTCGATAAGCTGGGATAACAGGTAAAAAAATGCTTTGATATGGGCAGTGCCTCCGTTACCCTTAGCTTTTTTATTTCGGTGGTAAATTCCTCGGCTTCATACTCGTTATAGGGTTTGCCTGTTGCCTTGCAAAAAAAGTAATGGGCCAGCACCTGGCTGCAGGCCTTTAACGACGGATTAAAATGCTCCTGCCAATCAGTCTCGCCATAAGTTTTAATATGTTCGCTTATTTCATCGGCAATGATCTCTCTCGAAGCCATAAACGCCCCGGCAGGCTCGATGGATAAGTTGCCCATTACCTTTACAGTTGTGGCCCGCTCCCCGATAAAAAAGGTTATTTTTTTGGGGATGTCATCGCTGTTGTATAAGTATTTAATCTGGTGCGAGAGCGATAATACGTGTTCGCCAAATACTGCAAAATCATCTGCGTTAATTACGTTTTGTAATTGATCTACAGGTATGCCCGACAAGATGCTAATTGCATCCAGATCGCCGAGGTTGGGTTTTTCCTGCATTTCCATCATCTGCCCCAGCGTAATTTCGTGCAGGCTGGTGGGTATTTGTACGCGCAACTTACCCTGGATTGTTTTTAGTGTTTTTTCTATCATGGATTGTTAATTTCGGATTTCGGATGTTCGATTTTTCACCATTTGTTTTGTTTTTTAATGGTGTTCAAGAGGGTTTCACCGTTTCGGATTTAATAGGTTTGTTATTCCCGCTGTCTGTGTCCTCACAAACAGCTAGTAGGGTGAAGATGTTGGCTGTGAGGACACAGCCAACGGGTTAACATAAAAGCATAGCGCAGAGAACACACCCCCCCACCCCTCTCAAGAGGGGAATCGCACAATGCCACCCTTTTTTCAATCTTTAAGCCAACAGAGAAAGAGACTTTGTTCATTGCAACAAATTCGCGGTTGCAAAATTTTTCGTTAGCTCTTCCTTGTGGGGTAACCTGCTTTTTAGCGTTTTGCGCTTGTTTTCGTTGAGTTTGTTTAAGGCCACGTAACGCAACGGATCAATTAAATGGTTCCAGGTGTCAGTGGGTTCGTTAAGTGTTTTGCCTGCGCGGTCTGTGCGCCATTTATAGCGGCCCAGCTCATTGCGCAGGTTAATGCTTTGGCGGGTTATGTTTATTTTAAAACGTTTTAATATATCTATAGAGTGGTTAACACTATCGGGCCCTTTTTTAGCTCCCGAAATGCGCCAGCCAAGCCTGCGCAGTTCTTCTATCGATTTTGGTTCGGCGCTGTCTGCTACTATTTCCAGATTTTTGCTGATCCCGGCAGTTGTTAACTTGGTGGCGATGTCGGTATTGGTTAAAGCGGTTTCATAAAGTATTTCATCAACCCAAAGCTCGCCGTTTTGCTTGTAAACCAGCACTACCCCGGTTTCGTCGTTTGTAAAGCCAAAATCAAGGCCAGCAGCCACAGGCTTAGCATTTTCGGGGATCTGTTCGCAGATGTTCCAGTTGTTAAATATCAACCCGGTTATCCTGCCTGTTAAGCCCCGGGCATAAACGCGCCACTGTTCGTGGTCCTCATCTTTTAATGCTTCAATTTTTGCCTTGGTATTGGCCGATAAAAATGGATTATGCCTGTGATCGGATATGATGAGCTGCACACCAGGCTTCCCCATCAGGTTATCGTGAACCCAAAAAGCGCTGTTGGGGTTATAGTCGATAAAGATTTTCTTTTTTGTACGCAGGGCGAGTTCGGTATAAATGTTCCAGTCAACCCCGTTTGCCTCGTTTACAAAAAGATAATCCCTCTTGCCCGACTTTGCATCCTGGGCATTATCGTAACTTTTGAACTCTACAACGGTGCCGTTGTGAAACTCGAAGATCCTGTCAGTTTTGTTGTAACTTTTTACCATCGCCTGCAGCTCATTCCACGAAGAATAAATATTTGCAGCATCGCGCAGCGCACCGGCTTTAAGGTTTGGTATATCCTGACCAACCACTGTTATCACTTGTTTTTCGGCCTCGCATGCCAGACAAAACAGTACCTGCATTATGGCAAAAGTTTTGCCCGAATTTGTGCCACCCTGGTTAATAATTACGTGGTTATCAGTACGATAATTGCAATTAAAAAGTACTGTGGCCTGCTGCAAATTCATTGTTTGTTTTTAAATTAATTATATATTTGTTATGGATATGCTTAAACCCCTATTTATGAAACGCCTTTACTTTTTATTTATACCCGCAATTTTGACCCTTTTAGCTGCCTGTGGCGGTAAAAACAATAGCCCTGTTCCGAATAATAACGCAATTATGCTTGTTGGTAAATGGAGCCTGCAAACGCAAAAAATTGTACAATATATTAACGGGCAACAACAGCCGCCAATATCGCTTGCAGCTTCGAATAAAAACGCTGCTTATGCTCAGTTTAATCAGGACGGCACATATACTTCGGTTAGTCTTTATAACTCGGATGGTATTGGCAGCACCCAGCTCTCTGCCGTATACGGCGAACAAACTTTGGGCGGAAATTACAGTTTTTCAGGTTCGGCATTTAGCCTGTCTACAGCTGGTTTAGCCGGTTTGAGCGACGATGTGCTGGTTCCTCCAAGTAGCAACACTACCGTAATTACATCGATCCCTACTATAAAGATCATATCGCAATCGGCCCAGATTACACAATTAACATCATCGGTATTAACCCTGCATACAGAATATACTACCCTGCAGACCATTGCTTCGGTTAACACCAATTATAAATACGTACAGGATTATTATTACACCAGGCAATAGTCTGCAGTTAATGTTTCCTGCGCAGCATTTGCTTCGTTGCTTTAATTATTGCTACATTTAACAATAATTAGTGTAGCGCCATGAGACACAAATACATATTACTGCTGATTCCTGTCGTATTATTGTGCTTTATTTCGTGTAAAAAAGATGCTGCATCCACGCAGCCTAAAGTAACAATTATAGGTAAGTGGTACTTAACCAAACATAACCTCAAGTTAATAAGTGGTGGCGTGCAGGTAGGCGCCTCGTCGAAATCCGATTATACTAAATATGATTTTACGCAATACTTTGAAGATGGCACCGGCTTGTTCTCGACAAAGGCCGACTCCACAGCTTTAGTAGGCATAAATACTTTCAGATACACACTTACGGGCACCAGCCTAACGCAGTATGCTAATGGCAGCGCGGGCGTTGTTGAAACAATTACCAAGCTTACCGAAACCGAATTTTCTATACATTACGAAACCATTATCCGCGACCCGTACGATCCCGACCAGATTGACAATGAGATAGATGATTTTGACTTTAAAAGAAGTATTTAAACTATAATACAACATCCTTTTCACTGTATGCCAGTACCGGGCCGCTTTCAATAATTTTAATCTGCATTATTTTGGGCCCTTGTTCAGCATCGGGTTTACTTTCGGTCCGTTCACCCCAGCCCATTGTTTTAAGTGCGAATATTGCCCCCGCTGCCGATTGATTGTGCAGCTTTCGTTCGTACGATGCTTCAATACGCAGGCGGGCACGTTTAAGCAGGCCTGCAAATTCGCCGTTTTCGGTATAATCATCAAATGCACGCCTGCTGTTAAACCCTAAAAAATAGGTGAGCCCGGCAAAGGTTGCAGGCTCAGGCTCGCGGTCCCAAACTTTTTGCGCTACCTGCGGCGCATCCTTTGTTTCTTTCCCCGATTTATATTCCAGGTGGTATTCGCCTTCGATATAAGTAAAATAAGCATTAATGCGGCTGGTGAGACCGGCAGCATCGGTAAAATCGGGTAGAGACATCAGGATTATGATTAAAATGCCGATTGGCATAAGACAGATGTAAAGATAAGAGTTTTTATTTTGAAATGCAAATATTTTTAGCAAAAAAGTTTTGGGAAAGAAGCAATAACCAAGAATCAAGAGCCAAGAATCAAGAGTCAAGAGCCAAGAAGCAAGAAGCAAAAAGCAAGAATCAAGAGTCAAGAGCCAGGAGATAGCTCAAAAAGAAGAAAATACTTATTTAAATATTCAAATTATATGGGAAATCCACCGATTTGTCTTTTTCTTGGCTCTTGGCCCTTGACTCCTGGTTCTGTCATCTGCGTTAATAACTAAAAAGCAATTTGATCAAATAAAAACCCTACATATTATTGTTACGTTTATATGGTTAAAAAATGTTAAATTGTTAATTAAATTTGCAGGACAGGCAACTTTAGGCATTTTATATTCGTTAATTAATTTGTATATTTAATTAATAATTTAAATATGGGCAAAAATAGGTTTACTTACCTTATATTTTCTTTTACTTTATGTCTGATGGTGGTGCTTGCATCATGCCAAAAGGATGCTGATGTAAAAGATAATAGCACGGTAAAAACCAGCCTGAGCGCCGATAGCTCACTTGCCTTATCGCCCGGTAACTTCCTTGCAGCTTCGGGTACGCTTTCAATAAAAATTAAAGATTCTACCTATGTGTTTGATGCCGCACAGGATTCCATCGCATTTATAAACGTACACGAGGACAATACCGAAACCAACAGGTATTTTGGTATTACCGCTATAAATAAAGAACATACCATGAGCTTCGGCATAAGCTCATCGGGCTATGTGCATGCTGACAAAAGCGGCGATATTGCAGGCAGTCAGTTTTTGTTAAGTCCCGGATATAAAAAGCCAGGTTTTCAGTTTTCGTTAAGCAAATACGCCGGTCAAAAAGATTTTGGCGAGATCCGCATTGATAAATACAACCAGGACAGCGTTTTGGCCAAAGGTACTTTCCATACTTACCTGGCTGCCGACGATAAAGCAAACTCGCCTGCCTACAAAGTTGAAGGCACTTTTAACCTTAGGTTGAAGTAGGAAGAGAGTCCATAGTCCATAGCCGATGGTCCATAGTCCATAGTTCATAGCCGGAATGGCAGATATTTAAAATTACAAGCCTTTCGCCTTTTACCTCTCTTCTCTCAATAAATCATCCCAACGTAATAAAACCTTTCGCCTTTAACCTTTTAGCTTTTACCTCCCCGAAATGCGGCCTTTTTTGCGTATATTTGCATAAATTTTAAAACATTGATGAAAGTATTTATTGCAGGCCTCCCGCTTGAAGTGGATGAGGCTGAGTTAAGCGCTGTGTTTGGTGATTTCGGGCCCGTTAGGTCGCTCAGGATCATTAAAGACCGCGAAACAAAAGAGAGTAAGGGTTTTGGTTTTGTTGAAATGGCGAATGATGACGAGGCGAAGGAAGCGATCAGGTGTATGAATGGTGCAAGTTATTATGGCCGTAGAATTACTGTTAACGTTGCCGAGGACAAAGGCCCGGGTTTTAACGCTGGCGGTAAAGGTGGTTTCAGGCGTAATTAATAATTACCAATAATAATATTCTTTTTTGATTGAGAGCCTCCCGGATATACCGGGAGGCTTTTTTTGTGCCCCCTGGCCCCCTGAAGGGGGAATGAAATGGAAGGGGTGTTATCAGGCCCGCCTTTAAGGCACAGTATTTATATTGACCGTTTTTTATAGCTTTGATAAATGGAACCTTATCAACCAGAAAAGGAAATATGGACTGATGCCGACTTTGAGAACATGAGCTGGCATGATAACTATATTCATGGATTTTCTTTTAGTGAAGATTTTAAGTTTTATCTGGACATTGATTATATCTTTAAGTGGGTATTGAAAGGGAAACATTATAAATTTTGGATGGCCCCTTGTACACTTGTTTTTGAAACAGTTCAGGATTTTTCTATGGAGGAATCTGGCCCATCTCAATTTGTAATCTTAGAAATCACAAAAAGTGACCCTAAACCGCCTAAGAATGAGTACTATACCAACAACAATATAGTAGAACGTGATTGGTTAATTGAAACATTACATGGGGAAATGTCTTTTAGCTCAACTGGATACAAACAATATGTTCGGAGTAAGCCCCAATTAAATAATAATGGAAAATTTAACCTTGATGAAAGAGGGGGAATCTCGTTTAGTATCACGCCCATCCCATTAGTATAAAATCATTTTGAAACCTGGCATTAACTTGCCGAGTGAAATGATCCTCTTCAGGTTTGATCTGATCTTCTGTCAAAAGGAAACACATTGAATATCGAAATAGTATTTGGGCTGAAGCCCTGTTTGTTCGATTATCTATACCGTCGGCTAAAGCCAACGGCAATGAAAGAAAACAGAACTCATTGCCTTCTCACTTATGAGACGGATACAAGAATATTATAAAAAACAGGCTTTAGCCAAAAATGGTCACTATACCTAACGCCTAATTTTGTCTGCCTTTATCTTTTACCTTTTTTAAAACAATTTAGCATTATACTCCTTAATTTTACAGCATGAAACCCGGAGATAAGGTTATTTGTATTAACGATAAAATTGACCCCGAAAAAAGCCAGGAGATACGCCAGGATTTTGAGATATGGATAACCCGCGACAAGGAATATACCATACGAGAAATACTGGATAACAATGGCATAGTTACCGGGGTGTTGCTGGATGAGGTGCATAACTTCCCGAAGTTTTTTAAGCTGATAAACCGTTACCAGGAACCTGCTTTTGCTATGTGGCGTTTCCGCAAGTTAAATTATAACAGCGTGCCCGCCGAAGCAGTAAGCGAAAAAGAACTGGTGAAACAGGAAGGAGAACTTGTTAAAATACACCGATAAATAAAGTACAAAATGGAAAAGAAATTTATTTTAGGCGACATAGTGGTAATGATTGCCGACGGCCCCAAAATGGCTGTTGAAGGTTATGCATTAAATGAAGACCCTAAAACCGGCGAACTTACCGAAAGCGACGAATATGTAAACGTGGTTTACTACACCGGCGACGGGTTTAAACGCGATACTTTTCACCAGGAGCTATTGTTATTTGTTGATGAAGTGGAAGGGTAGGTGAGGAAGTCCATAGTCCATGGTCCATAGTCCATGGTCGATAGTCTATGGAGGGAATGGGATGGCTCATATTTCTCAATACTTAGATACTCTTAAAATAACAACCGTAAACTTTTTACCATGGTCTATGGTCCATCGGCTATGGATAATAAATACCCCTTCATATATGGATTCCCTTGTATACGACGATAAAACTTTTGACGAAACAAGCTACGCCGGAACAACAATAAGCGGCAAAGAATTTAATAACTGCACCTTTAAAAAGTGCGATTTTTCGAACAGTGATTTCTCCAATAATAAATTTATCGACTGCACTTTTGATGGCTGTAACCTGGCCATGATGAAGCTGGCCAAAACTACACTAAGCGCCATTGTGTTTAAAAACTGCAAAATACTCGGCGTAAACTTTACCGATTGTATCGATTTCCTTTTCAGTGTTGAATTTGATGCCTGCATACTGGATTACTCCTCGTTTATGGGTAAAAAGATGCCGAAGACAAAGTTTAGCAAGTCATCATTAAAAGAAGTAAGCTTTACCCAGGCTAACCTCTCTGGGGCAGTATTTAATGATTGCGACCTTAATGGCACCGTATTTAACCGGACAGATATCAGCACTGCCAACTTCAGCACAGCTTATAACTATGACATTGATCCCGAAATAAACTTTGTTAAAAAAGCCGTGTTTTCCGCGCAAGGCATACATGGGTTGCTAAGCAAATACCAGTTAAAGATTGTTTAGCTAACCGTGTGATAATGCTTTATGATGATGAGCATTGCCACCAGCAATGATGCCAGCAGAATAGCGGCCAATGTGTTTTTTGGTTGTTTGATCAGGTTCATGGTGTGATTATAAGTTTATGAAATTTGTCATTGCGAGCGTAGCGCGGCAATCCCTTCGCCTGTGCTGGCGTTAATACACGCGGACAGTTTAGCGACGAGATTGCTTCGTTCCTCGCAATGACATGAGTTTTAGCAGGAAACAAATACATCCCGCTTACATTCTATTAATAAGTTCAGGTCACTTTCTTCGAGCAAAACATTATTCAAAAAGGCATCAAGCGCCAGTTTCTTTGCCCGCATTTTAACAAGGGTGAGCTGGCGGTTATTAACGGGGGTATGTTTGGTAATGGCATCGGTGTAAGCATCAATATCTCTTTTAATTTCGGCGCGTTCGGCATAAGGAGCGGTAATCAGTTTGTATTTCAGTTCTTTTATCAGCTCGCGCACGGCATCATCCATCATATCGTACTTTTCCCCGGCAGTGAATTCGAGTAGTTTTATCCGGTCTAAAAAATTATAAACCGATGTTGCAATGGCCGACAGATCCCTGCCATCCTTTTTACGCTGCAAGGCCTGCATGGCATTATACCTGGCTGTATCAAACTGTGTTTGCAGGTCGGGTACTGGCCTTGGGGTATCATCAGCAGGTAACTGCTTAACCATGCTTGTGCGCTTATCCGACAGCAAGTACTGCTCAATAAAACGCCCGAACGTTACTACGCTTAAGCCATAAAACTCGCCAAACCGGCCCCTTATGCCCTGTGCTATAGCCTCCGGAACCTCGTTTAAGCGGATAGACGGGTGGTACTTTAAAATGTTATCAGTAAGCTCATTTACCAGGTAGCTGCGGTCTTCATCACTGATCTCTTTGGTATTGGTATCGGCAAACGCTTTGGCAACACTCAGTAATACGGTTTTGAACAGATCGTGCTTGGGCAGGTTTTTCACCATATCCTGCTTTAAAATTGCCCAGGCCTTGTTAGCAAGGGCTTTATCATCGGGCACTTTTTCTAAGCCACTGTTATCAGTCCCTAACATTTTCATTAGCCCTCCCTCATTTCAACATTTGCAAACTTCATGGCGGCGGCAACACCCCTTGCAGGCTGCCCGTAACTTTCTTTTTTGGCGCAACTTTTTTCTTTTTCTGCTGCTGCAAGGTGTTTAGGCAGCCAATAGTAAAAATTGCGGGCTATTTCCTCAATGGTTTTGTTGTTCAGGTCGCCTAAGTCAATTTTTGAATTGTAAAATGTTTTAAACAGCTGCTGCATAGCGTTATTATCAAGGTTGAAGCGGTCTTTAAGCAGGCGATTATTTTTAGTTTCGACAAAAAAAGCAAACGCCTGATGGCGGTTTACTACTCCTGCTTGTTTTAGTTTTTGTTTACTGTTTTTATTTAGTTGGTCACTACCTGTAGCAGCACCCTGGTCAGTACCTGTAGCAATACCTGTGTCATCACCTGCGTCACAACCTGTAGCAGTACCTGCGTCAGCCTGTTTGTATTTGCCGGGAAAAGGCTTTTCGAGATCGGTTAGCGTATAAGTAACGTTTGCCGTACCACTAACAGATTTAAAACTGATAATGCCATACTGGTTTAACCGTTTTCGCGCCCTTTCTATCGACGAACGGGATAATTGCAGATCGGCCAGTATTTTGGCCGTATTACGTTTAAAAGGATTTACCCAGTGGCTGCTGTTGCAAACCTCCAGCAGGTAAAAGTAAAGTACAATATCGGTTGTGGTGAGCGAATACTTTTCCTGCAGCTCCCAAAAGCCTTTTATTTGTGCGATGTAGTTCATTTTGATATCGGATGTCGAATTTTCGATTTCGGATTTATTTTATTTAATTATGTGTAATATGCTAATTGGCATATTATGGTTAATATAAAACCATTTCCTCGCCCAGGGTTTGGGTTTCAATTAATTGGGTCAGTAAAAGTTTAAGCACGGTTTCGCGTACCCATTGCTGTTCGGTTAAGGTAGCATCGTCCTGATACCAGCGGATAGGGGCGTTTATTTCGATACGGGCCTTATAAACATAGTTTTTGGTTGGGTGCATCCTGGAGCCTTCGTAGCTGTTAAGGTTTTCTTCCTTTATTATTTTAGCGAATTGCTTTGCAGGGATATCAACCTGCAGGCATTCATCAAGCGTGTTTTTAAAATCGTGCTTGTCTTCCAGCCAAAGCGTTAATGTGTCCTCGGTAAGGTCATGGTCGGCAATGGTAATGCGGCTATAGTCGTAATCAACTGAGATCACGAGCCACCATAGTTTGTCTTTTAGTTTTTGAGAGATCTTTATCATTGTAGTTGGTTTTTTAGTCCATGGTCGATGGTCCATAGACCATGGTAGATTATTGAATTCAGTTATATATTTAGTACATGGTCGATGACCCATAGACCATGGTGGTTTACGTTTATTGCTATAATTTTATGGTTATCTGAATGATAAGGAATGCAAGCCCACCCCGTTTTCCTTCCATGGACTATGGTCTATCGACTATGGTCTCCTTAACGAAACCTCGGTACCCAGCCGGGGATGTACTTTTGTATGGCGGCAATTTCGCGGCTGTATTTGTCGCAGGTTGTTTGATAGGCCTGGTAACGTAACAGCATTTCGTTATCCGTTTCGTTGTGTATGCCGGGTTGCTGCTGGTTGGCGCTGCTGTTTGCAATAGCTGAGTAGGCGATGTGCATTGGTTTTGTTTTAGTGTTATTATGAGTGGGTTTGTTAAACGTGTTTAGCATCCCTTACGCAGTCACTCGACTTGAGCCAAACGACTGCGGCAGTTTAATTAGCGACTGCGGCAACACTAAGGCGGCGGGCGATTAATAAATAAATTTTCTTTATATTCTGTAATGGTCATACTTGCTTTTATAAAAAAATGTAGTACATTAGTGAAATATTACGATACAAATATAAAGAATTATCTTTAATATAATCAAGAAAAATCTTGAAATAATTTTATTTGTTATGGAAGATCTGTCAAAACCCAATAAAATTAAAACCGTAAGACCTGAAACGCTGGAGTTTATTATCCTGTATAATCAACTTCGCGGAAGGGCGTTTAACGGAAATGCGGAGCTTGCCGAGGTTTTGGGATTTAACTCGCCAAGTTCAATTACAGAAATAATAAAGAGTCGGCAAAACATTGATCCAGAAAAATTAAAGATATTTAAGGAAAAATACAGTGATTTTTTACATGGCAAAAAAAATACAGCGATTTCTGAAAATACAGGCACTCAGCGGCCCTTTGAAGGCATCCCTATGTACGAAATAACAGCCACGGCCTCGGGTGTGGAGGTTTATAATGATATCAATGATTCGCAGCCGGTTGGGCGGATGAACTTCCCCGGTATTGAAGAGTGCGACTTTGCTTTGCCGGTTTGGGGGCACTCTATGTATCCGTATCTTGAAAATGGCTGCTGGGTAGCGCTGAAAATAATCCATGATAAAAAGATCCTTCCCGGTGAAGTGTATTATATTGAGTGGGGCGACTACCGCATGTATAAACGCCTGCTTGCCGGTGATAATGAGGATGAAGTAATAGCCCACTCAGACAATGTTACCGAATTGATCGGCAACCGCCTGAAATATGCCCCCTTTGTCATCAAAATTGAAGAGATTAAAAAGCTATGTTTGGTAAAGGATATTCATAAGAAACATAATCATTAATTAGGGAAGTCCATGGCCCATAGTCGATGGTCCATGGTGCTTGTCAGCGATATAAATAAATTACTATGGTCCATCGACTATGGACTATGGACTATGGACAAAAAACATTATGGAAACCACCAAATATCCATACAGTATAAACTACAGCTTGGCCAGTATTTTAGTGATGCTGATATTAATGCTGCTGCTGTTTCAGAATGTAGTCAGGGGCAATAACACGTTGGGGTGGGTGGTTTATGGTGTGTTTGTGGTTGCGTTTATCGGCTTCACCCTGTTGATATTGCTTAAGCGGTTAATGCCTGCTATTAAAGGTAAATCAGCCCTCGAGCTGAATGAGCAATGCCTGGTTGATTACATACGCAACATAACTATCGACTGGAAAGACATTAAGGAAATAGATATGATCCGCAGCCGCAGCTCGTCCATCATCCTGTTAAAGCTAAAGTGGGAGTCGGACTATGGCAGCGAAATTGATATCCCCCTTCGTTTTGTTAAAGGCAAAGATGCTGAGATATACAATGCCGTGCTGGCTTATTTTGAAGAAGGCAGCGGCGATATACTGTTATAATAATATTTTTGATAGTGCCGCAGTACATTTGCTGCGGATGAATTAATAGCCTATCCCTTAAATCACACTTACAATGGCAGCTAATACTATTGACGATGTACTTGCACAATTGCAAAGCATTATTACCCACAGCATACAAAACAATAACCGCATGGGTTATTTTGCAGCCTTATATTATAAGGTAACGGCATGCGTAAAGGATGGCATAGCAAAAGGCCAGTTTGAGGATGGCGCCCGCATGGAGAAATTTGATGTGGTGTTTGCCAGCCGCTATCTGGATGCTTTAACGGCCTGGAATAATAAGCAGCCGCTTTCGGCATCGTGGCAGGTGGCTTTCGAGGCTACAAAAAGTTCATCGGCGCTGGTACTACAACAACTGCTGCTTGGCATGAACGCCCATATTAACCTCGACCTTGGCATTGCTGCTGCCGAAGTATCGGGCGGGCAAATGGATAACGTTCAAAAAGATTTTGACGCCATAAATACTATTATATCGGCCTTAACTTACCAGGTGCTGAATGATATCGACCGTATGTCGCCGCTGTTATCATTACTGGGGCTGCATTATAATAACCAGACATCTATATTAATACAGTTCAGCATTGGCAATGCCCGCGACGGCGCATGGTGCTTTGCCGAAGACCTGATAAAAAAGCAGGGAGCCGATTATACCTCCTTTATAGCACAGCGCGACCAAACCATTCAAAAACTTGCACAGGGATTAATACAGATGCAGGGCTTTATGCGCTTTACCGTTTGGATAATTCATTTGTTTGAATGGAAAAGCCCGGCAAGGATCATCCGGTCGTTGCATGAGGATAGCAAGGTGAAGATTGTGGTGGGGTAAATCATTTAAAAAACCACGTCGTCATGCCGAATTTATTTTGAGTAATGGAAATGCGCTATAACTTTTAAAAGTTAAAAACCTTGTCATTGCGAGCGATAGCGCGGCAAACTCGTAGCTATACAGGGCGAACTTTGCAAGGTGGTTATGTATAGCTACGAGATTGCTTCGTCGCTCCTCCTCGCAATGACAATTCTATTGTTTTTTGCCCTTTAATAAATTTAATAAGGCTCTGAAATTGTGGTGAGGTAAATTGTAATACCGGTTATGGGTTGTAACTATTATTGGTTATTATATTCTAATAATTGAATTGACTGCAATGATTAATTATTTACGGATAAGACATTCACTTTATAGTGTTACTTATCACCTTATATCTTTATCCCTCATAGCTTACGTTATTTTATCCCATCAATATAAAAGCGGACCATGTAACCCGGGATTTGATTTAGTAGCAGCTTTTTTAGGTTTTATAGTTTGCATTGCACTTGTTATTTTTAGCTTGGTAAAACTTGCCTCGAAGGGGAAGGAGTACAGGTTTTTGTTAATGGTGAACCTGATTGCTTTGGGCATACTTATATTGATATGCGCGTTACCTTAAAGTCAAATTATATTAAAACCGGACTAAATAATAAAATGCTTTTTATTTTTACTGCATGACCATTCGCCTTGCTACCCTTACAGATATCCCTCAAATATTGCAGCTGATTGCTAAAGTTGTGCCGCTTATGAATGCTGCCGGTAATATGCAGTGGGATAATACTTACCCCAATGCCGGGGTTTTTGAAAAAGATATTGCCTTAAAGCAGCTTTGGGTAGCTGAGATTGATGGTCATATTGCGGGTGTCTCGGCTATCACTACCGACCAGGAGCCCGAGTATGCCGATGTTGGCTGGGATATTAACGAAACTGCAATTGTTACCCACAGGTTGGCTGTTAGTCCTGATTACCAGGGCAAGGGCGTTGCCGCTGCCTTAATGGTGCAGGCAGAGCAGGTTGCCATAAACAACGGTATTACCAAGCTGCGGGTTGATACCAATACCAATAACCAGGCTACACAAAAGCTTTTCCCAAAGCTGGGTTATCAGTTTGCAGGCGAGATAAATCTCGGCTTCAGGCCCGGAATGCGGTTCCTTTGCTACGAGAAGGTTGTTTCTGGTCGATAGACCATAGACCATAGACCATGGTCCATAGCCAATGGCGGCATCTTTTCTTTAACTATGGACTATGGACTATGGACTATCGACCATGGACTTCTCCAAAAATATTTCTCAAAATAACGTAACTCCTTAGTTACCACTAACGTAAAAATACTCCAGAGAGTCATTATTGATTGAGTTATTGGTAAATTTTAAGGTCATGGACGTATTTTTTTTCTTTTTGGTAGCAGGGGTAACACTTGTAGTACTTATTTTAAAGTTCGATAAAAAACAAACTGTAAAGGTTAATGCTGTACTGCGCGAAAGCAGGAGTGTACCACCAATGTTCATGCTGAAATCTACAGAGCAAAAAATAGCCGCATTAAAAGCTGCATTGCGTTACGATGATGTTCCGCAAAACATGGCAGCAGCGTCAACAATGGCAAATATTTATAATAATAAGAACGAAAGCCTGCGCCTGTCAAAAGTACAGGAGCTTAAACTGCTTTCGTCAAAATATAATAACGGACAAATATCTATCGAGGCTTATAATGTTAAGCTTGATGAACTGCTGGATATGGTTCATCAGCACAGCAGTGATTTTGTGCTGGCAAGTTAAGGGTTTAATTATTATCGTTAAGCTGGTAGTATTTACTTAATTTTGCGTCCGAAAATACAGAGCTTTTGACAACACAGGAATTCATTGCCGCAGCATTGCTCGAAGATGTGGGCAGCGGCGATTACTCTACACTGGCATCCATACCAGCCGATGCGAAAGGTAAGGCGGTACTTAAAATAAAGGAAGATGGCATACTGGCAGGCATGCAGGTGGCGCAGGATATTTTCCATTATCTGGAAGAAGATGCAAAATTCACCCTCTATAAAAAAGATGGTGATGCTGTAAATAATGGCGAAACCGCGTTTACCGTTGAAGCCAGGGTGCATACCATATTAAAAGCAGAAAGACTGGTGCTTAACTGCATGCAGCGCATGAGCGGCATTGCAACGCTTACCAATAAGTACGCCGATAAAATAAAAGGCTACAAAACCAAAATATTTGATACCCGCAAAACCACGCCGCTGTTCCGCGAATACGAAAAGCAGGCAGTGCGCATTGGCGGCGGTTACAACCTACGCATGGGCTTGTACGATATGATTATGCTGAAGGACAACCATATTGATTTTTGTGGCGGCATAGAGCAGGCCATACAGAAAACCAACGAGTACCTTGCGGCCAACAACAGCAACCTGAAAATAGAGATAGAGACCCGTAACCTCGATGATGTGCGCCGTGTGCTTGCTGTGGGTAATGTACACCGCATCATGCTCGATAACTACTCGCCGGAACTATTGGAAGAAGCAATTGAGCTGATTGGCGGTAAGTACGAGACCGAGGCTTCGGGCGGTATCAATCTCGATAACATTATTTCATATGCCCGTACTGGTGTCGATTACGTTTCATGCGGCGCTATCACAAATCGTGTTGTGAGCCTGGACCTTAGTTTAAAAGCACAAAAAATATAAAGCAGATATTATCGCTGTTGTTATTATCCTGCTGTTACTAACCCTGATGCGGAGGTCATTATTGGCTTGTAAAAGCAAACTTGCAGCCTTTATTCTTTTAGAGCTTTTTAATAATTTATTTCAACTTAATCTAACACAATCCAACTTAATCAACTAATAACATTTACTTATTGACAATCCCGCTACTTTGTTTATTATTGCAATCAAATGTCTGACGAAGCGATAGTAAAACGGTTAAAAGTTATAGTAAAGGAACATGGGGGCCAGTTGGCCCTTGCCGGGGCGATAGGTGTTGATCAGGGCTTTATTAGTAAGGTGATCAATAAAAAACAGGATGTTAGTTATTATCTTATCCGCAAACTGTGTTTCCAGCTCAAATACTCACCCGAGTGGCTCATTCTGGGCACCGGTGAAAAGAAAATAAACAAACCCGAATCGGCCAAGCTTATTACCGAGATCCAGATGATGCGTACCGAACTGGATATTCTGCATGCCCGTATGCGCGCCTACGAAATTGAACTGAAAGAGCTAAAAGATAACGGCCTGATAGGGGAACAGAAGGCGGGGTAAAAAAGCAGAAGCATGGAAAAAGCAGAAAGCTTAAAGACGAAAGCAGAAAGCTTTTTTTAT
>JABDFZ010000048.1 GCA_013286325.1 Bacteroidota bacterium
ATGCTGGTAAAAAATTGGGATTACAAGACGCGCGAGGGACTTTATTTTATGAATTTGCCCGTGCAGTTCAGGAAACCTCCCCATCAATTTGCATTGGTGAAAATGTAAGGGGCTTATTAAACCATGACGAAGGAAAAACATTAAAGGGAATGATTTCTATACTTGATGAAATTGGGTATAGGGTTTTGGATCCAAAAGTATTAAAAGCAATTTTTTATAATGTACCCCAAAAAAGGGAAAGGTTAATCCTTGTGGGTATAAGAAAAGACATTGAAGTTGATTTTGAATACCCTCAAAGCAACAAAAAAATATATTCATTAAAAGATGCCTTAAAGAAGGGGGAACTTTTTGATACTGACGTTCCCCCTTCATCCGGCACTAAATACCCTTTAAGCAAAAAGAAAGTATTAGATTTAGTTCCCCCAGGTGGATATTGGCGTGACCTGCCAATTGATTTACAAAAAGAATTTATGCAGAAAAGCTTCTATTTGGGTGGAGGAAAAACTGGAATAGCAAGAAGAATTAGCTGGGACGAACCATGCTTGACTTTAACATGCAGTCCTGCTCAAAAACAGACAGAACGCTGCCACCCCGACGAAACAAGACCTTTTACCGTAAGGGAGTATGCACGTATCCAGACCTTTCCTGATGACTGGAAATTTGCCGGATCAATTTCACAGCAATATAAACAAATTGGAAATGCTGTTCCGGTAAACCTCGCTAAAGCTATTGGAGAATCGATCGTGAGCTTTTTAAATGAAAAACTTATAACTGATCAAAATAGATACAAAAGTCAAATTGCGGTTTAATTAATGCCTTTTTAATAAGATACAATTTAATACGGCTTTTCGAACCCTAAATAGTAACCGAAATTTTCAAAGGTAATTTGATCTAATATTGTATGCCCTGATTTAGATGCCTGGCTTTTTATTTCTGACAATGCAGAGTGCTCAACTATTTTATTTTTTTTCTCAATGTTTAATAAATAATCATTTATGGCAGTTGGTAAGATCTTATACAATTGCATAAATGCATCTTCTTGTTTAGTAAGTAATGCATAAAATTGATCGCCAGATATTTTATAAACTCTGCTATGGCTATATTCTTTACCATTTATTATGCCCGCCCATTTATTATTGAAACTGCCTTTGGCTAAAATTTGCACCCAATAACAGTCCGCCTTTTTAAATGTATCTGCAAAGTGTGCAAGTTTTTGAAAGAGGCTTTCTGCTGCACTACTATTCATTGTATTATGCTTATTCTTAATATCTGCAAATAAAGTATCATCAATTGCCTTAATATCAAACCCACTTGCTTTTCCAATTTGAAAACCTGATACACCACCTAATATTTCTTCGTGAAAAGTCCCTATGAAGTTATTAATTGATTTGTCAATTTGTCTTAATAATTCAGCTTCAATTAAACTTTCTTCATCAATATCATTGAATTTACTATCAAAAGTAAGTTTGATAGTGTCAATCTTATTTTCGTAAAATCGAATCTTGCTTATATTGTTTTTAGCCTTTGTATAGGATGCATGAAGATTAGCAATACACTGTAGTAGATGCTCGTCGGTGATAAAATTTAAATAATGGTTAGCCATAATTATTATTTTTAATGCATAGGGTTTCCCCAACTTCTACTTTCCCCAACAGAAACACTTAATTAACCACTAATCCCTGTCCCGGCTAAGTTTGGTAATTATTAACGGATTTTCATGCAGTTCTACAGTTTCACGGCGGTGTTTAACAATATGCAATGCAGTGAAGATCGCTTCACGGAAAGATATCTCTGATGCCTGGTTTTTCCCTGCAATATCATAAGCCGTACCGTGATCGGGAGAGGTGCGCACAAAATTTAGCCCGGCAGTAAAGTTTACCCCCGACTCAAATGCAATGTGTTTAAACGGGATCAGCCCCTGGTCGTGGTACATGGCAAGTACGGCATCAAACTGTAAATAAGTGCCGTTTGCAAAAAAGCCATCGGCAGAGTATGGGCCGAATGCTAATATGTTATTGTTCCTTGCTTCTTCAATTGCAGGAGTAATAATGGTTTGTTCTTCATTACCTATAAGGCCATTATCACTGGCATGTGGGTTCAGCCCCAACACTGCAATTTTAGGCTTACGGATCCAGAAATCGTTGCGCAGGCTGGCATCCATCAGCTTAAGCTTGGCAACTATTTTTTCGGCAGTAATGCTTTCAGCAACTTTTGATAATGGTATGTGGCCTGTAACCACGCCAACCCTCAGCGTATCGCTAACCAAAAACATTAACGATTCGGTTGCGCCATCCCGTTCCTGTAAATATTCCGTGTGACCGGGAAAGTTAAACTGTTCGCTTTGTATGCTATCCTTGTTTATGGGTGCTGTAACCAGGGCGTCTATATCTCCGTTAATTAAATCGTTGGTAGCCCTTTCTAACGATATAAATGAATATTTGCCAACCTGATTATTTGCAATGCCGGGTTCAATTTTTACATCTTCTTCCCAGCAGTTAATCATATTTGGTTTTTTATGTTCCTTTTTGCTTTCGGACGGATGGTTGATCACAAAAAAATTCAAATCCTCCACATGAGTGGTACGACGATAAAATGAGGCCAGTTTGGTATGCCCGTAAACAATAGGAATACAGTAGTCGTAAATGCGGCTATCAGCCAGGGTTTTAATAATTATTTCTAAACCTATGCCATTTACATCGCCTATGCTGATCCCTAATTTAATTTTTTCGCTCATTGTTATATTATGATTACACCGATTGAGGTATG
Source organism: Bacteroidota bacterium (assembly GCA_013286325.1). Lineage (GTDB taxonomy): Bacteria > Bacteroidota > Bacteroidia > Sphingobacteriales > Sphingobacteriaceae > Mucilaginibacter. The sequence continues at coordinate 2,767 of JABDFZ010000048.1, forward strand.
ATTACATCGATTTATTTGTCATTGGTCAATAGTCATTTGTCGTTAGGTTAATTCGGATTTCTATAACGTTTACAACCGCTTAAAACAACCTCAACCTTTACAACTATTGCACAAATAAAAAGATTTTAAGCTTATAGTTCCTGATTAAAGCACAAATATGACGTAATTTGCTCAAATATTTTGATTAATAATGACATTGGTAAGAGCAAAGAAGCATTTAGGTCAGCATTTTCTTACTGATAAAAATATTGCTGCAAAAATAGTAGAGAGCCTGCGGCCAGATAAGGGATATAATCAGGTGCTTGAAGTCGGTCCCGGTATGGGTATCCTTTCCGATTTCCTGTTGCAAAAAAGCGAATTAGAAGTTTCATTGATTGATATTGATACCGAATCGTACGAATACCTGAAAAAGAAATATCCTCAATTGGGCGAACGCCTGATCAATGCGGATTTTTTGGAAATGGATTTTACCGTGTATTTTAAAGGGCCGATGGGTATTATCGGAAACTTTCCTTACAACATATCTTCGCAAATATTATTTAAGGTGCTCGATAACCGGCAGCAGGTAGTTGAAGTGGTTGGCATGTTTCAAAAAGAGGTAGCTGAGCGTTGCAATGCAAAGCCCGGCAGTAAAGAGTATGGTATACTCAGCGTGTTTTTGCAGGCTTACTATAAGGTTGAGTATTTATTTACGGTAAAAGCAGGGGTATTTAATCCACCTCCTAAAGTATTATCTGCCGTAATAAGGCTAACCCGGAACAAAACAGAACAGCTGAACTGTGACGAAAAGCTTTTTTGGCAGGTAGTAAAGGCTGGGTTCAATCAGCGCCGCAAAACCTTGCGCAATGCGGTATCATCATTAATAAATAAAGAAAAAATGACGGATGAGCCTTTGCTTGACCTACGTGCAGAACGGCTAAGCGTTGATGATTTTGTGAAACTGACGAATCTGATTACTGTAAATAGGAATTAGTCCATGGTCAATAGTCCATAGACCATGGTTGTATTTTACGATAAATCCTTTTATGATTATTCTTCTATTGACTACAAATGTTCAGGATGACAAAGAGGCTTTTTATAATCTTACAAATATCTATCGACTATGGACCATTGACTATGGTCTCTTCAATCTATGTTAATAACAACCGGTTCAACTGTTAGTTTCATTTCCTTTACCTGTTTAGCCATGCGCTTTATAAAAAGATAATTGGCACCTCCGCCAATTACAGCGCCAACTACAGGCACCAATCTCTCTGCAGTGCGGGTCCCGAATATGGCAAGCATCTTTTCAGCTGCGCCCTCCATCATGGTTTTGGTAAGGGTAACACCTGCCTCTACCTTAAGTGAGGATGCTATCAGTGCCATAAAATCTTCAAACCCGATTTGGTAACTGCCCCTTTTATAGTACATAATGGCCATAGTAACCCTGAATTGCTGGGTAATAAGGTTAACAAAATCTAAAGGGATACCAATAATCATTGTTATTACACCCCCGGTACCCGATATTATCCCCGAACCTGCGGCTAAATAAGCGCATTGCTCAATAAACTTATCCAACCCCATTTTATCAACCCCATTTTTTATATTAAGCTGATTTATACGATCAAAGATCTGTTTAAAACCTTCCTGGGAAAGCCGTGTGGCCTGAATTTTCATATCAGACCCAAGTTTTTTAAATTTTATAGTTTTCATCGGTCATTTTAATAGGTTACAGAGGAACTGTTAACAACAATATCAGTACTATTTTTGTGCCAATTTATAAGCGTGCCATATCTGTTGTATAAAAATAGTTAAATATAATAAAAGCCCGTCGGCTAATAACCTGTTATTGTGTAAATTTGCTGTTCTGAAAAAATTAAAATAATAGCTTGAAAAATAATATCCTTATTGTTGATGATGTCCACCCTGTTTTTATGGAGCAGGCTACCGCCAAAGGTTATCATTGCGATTACAAACCTTTAATAAAACCCGATGAAGCCATGCAAATTATTGGCGATTACGCCGCGTTGGTGATCCGTTCAAAATTTTTGGTTGATAAACAGGTGCTTGATCTGGCAAAAAACCTGCGTTTTGTTTGCCGTGCCGGCGCCGGCATGGATAATATTGATGAAGCATATGCCGCCAAAAAAGGTATAACCCTTATAAATGCCCCCGAAGGCAATATGGATGCCGTTGGCGAACATGCTGTTGGCCTGCTGCTTGCGTTGATGAATAACTTTAATGTTGCCGATGCACAGATCCGTGCCGGAAGCTGGCAGCGTGAGGCTAACCGCGGCTACGAATTAAAAGGCAGAACGGTTGGCATAATAGGCTACGGTTTTATGGGGCGTAGCTTTGCAAAAAAACTATCGGGTTTTGAGGTTAATGTTATTGCTTACGATAAATACAAAACAGGTTTTAGTGATCAATATGCCCGCGAAGTAAGTATGGAAGAAATTGTAAAACACAGCGATGTTTTAAGCCTGCATATTCCCCTTACTGCCGAAACCACGGGCCTGGTAAATGACGAATATCTGTTCCACTTTAAAAAACCGATCTTTTTAATTAATACCTCACGGGGCAAAACTGTAAAAGTAAGAGCAGTTTTGAATGCAATTAAACAGGGTAAAATTTTAGGAGCGGGATTGGATGTGCTTGAATCGGAGAGGTTTCCTGCACTTGCGGAAAAGGAATGGTTTAATGAGCTGCAACAATCGCAAAAAGTGATCCTAACCCCGCATGTTGCTGGCTGGACATTTGATTCGTATCGCAAAATAAGCGAGGTAATGGGGGAGAAATTGCCTTTAGTCCATAGCCGATAGACCATGGTCCATAGCAAGAATTAGCAGAAGGAAAAACACTTTTTAATCTTACTAACCATGGACCATGGACTACTTTAACACAACGTTATCTATCAGCCTCGTTTTTCCAACTTTTGCAGCTACAAGTGCAACTATGGTCTTTGCGTTTTTATCTGCCTGGTGCAGGTCGTCGCCATTGGCTATTTCAAAATAATCAAGCTCAACACCAGGTTCAGCGCTTATCATTAACCCGGCTTCTTTTTTTAATGCGGGAATATTGTGACTGTCAAAATTATCCTTAACCCAGTTCAATGTTTTTGAAAGGATCAAAGCATGTTTCCGGTCGTCTGCTGTTAAATGGATATTCCTCGAACTCATAGCCAGGCCATCAGGCTCGCGCTTTATGGGGCACATTATCAACTTAACCGGCATATGCAGCATATCGACCATTTTGCTGATAATTAAAAATTGCTGGTAATCCTTCTGCCCGAAATAAGCTGTATCCGGCTTAACAATATTGAACAGTTTATACACCACCTGTGTAACACCCTGGTAATGGCCCGGGCGGAATTCGCCTTCCAGCAAATGCTCTGTTTCACCTATGTCTAAATGCCATTGTTCATTATCATCATAAATCTCACTCACCCCCGGATAAAATAATATATCGGCTTTAACCTGTTCCAGTAACTCAGTATCAGCCTCAATAGTGCGGGGGTATTTTTCAAGATCTTTAGGATCATTAAACTGGCTTGGGTTAACAAAAATGCTGCATACAGTTACATCATTTTGCTGTTTTGCCAGCTCAATTAACGAGATATGCCCCTGATGGAGAGCCCCCATTGTAGGTACAAATCCAATGGTTTTATTTGAAGCCTTTAACTGAAGCAGGTGTTGCTTAAGAGATTCTTTAGTAGTAAATAGTTTCAATACAATAGAATTTACAGAATTCGGCAAAGTTGTACAATTGATTAATATTTACCAAAAGTAACTTGCATAATTGGTTGCCAGTTCATATAATAATGCTTATATTTGCAAACTCAATTTTTTTGGACTTCTTTATATAAATTAAATACTGATATAGTGATGGGTAAATCTAAGCTTTTGTTTATAACTCACGAAATGTCCCCTTTCCTTGAACTCTCAAAAATTTCTGAAATCACACGCCAGCTTCCGCAGGCTATGCAGGAAAAAGGTTACGAGATCCGTATCCTTATGCCGCGTTTCGGGAACATTAATGAGCGCAGGAACAGGTTACACGAAGTGATCCGTTTATCGGGTATGAATATTATCATTAATGATAATGATAATCCGCTAATTATTAAAGTAGCTTCAATCCCTGCTGCACGCATGCAGGTTTATTTTCTGGATAATGAAGAGTATTTTCAGCGTAAACACGTATTTGCCGATAAAGACGGTAAGTTTTATGCCGACAATGATGAGCGCATGATCTTCTTTTGCAAGGGCGCTTTGGAAACAGTTAAAAAATTAGGCTGGGCTCCTGACGTGATCCACTGCCATGGCTGGATGAGCGCTTTGGTTCCCGCTTATTTAAAGACCACTTATAAAGACGACCCTACGTTTAAAAATTCAAAAGTTGTTTACTCTATTTACAAAAACGACTTTACAGAAACCCTGGATGCCGACTTTATTCAAAAAGCAGTAATGGGCGATATGACTGAAAAACATACCGAAGTTTACAAACCGGGCAATAACTCATCGTTATATGCCGGCGCTATTCAATACAGCGACGGAATAGTTTTAGCCGATGAGAATATTGATGAAGATGTGTTAAATAATGTTAAAAACAGCAATAAATCGGTTTTAGACTTCGAATCGACCTCAGATTTCGAAAATTATTACAATTTTTACGACGAAATTGCCAATGAAGAATTGGCGCATGTTGTATAAGCTTTGAGATCATATATGAAATTTTTCCGCTTAGACTTATTGACGTTGTTAATAAGTCTTTTTATTTTGAATAGTTGTAAAAACCAGGATGCTATCGGGCTGGGTGTAAATTCTGCATCTCAATTAAATGGAGCACTGGTTGATACCTCAACAATAATAGTTAACACAGTTAAAGAAGATACTGCTGTAACTATAAATCTTACCAAAAGTCCGCTTGGGTTTTTTAGTGACCCAACTTTTGGTACAACCGAATCAAATTTGGCCACTGACCTTAACTTACCGGGTGGTGGCGCTTATTCGCTTCCCTCAGGAACCATAACTATTGATTCAACACGGTTGGAACTTGGTTTTGCTGATGGTTTTTATGGCGATTCAGTTGCATCAACTTATAAGGTTAATGTTTACCAGCTTGGTGAAAAGTATGATGATAATGTAGGATATTACAACACTAAAAAATGGAAACTCGACCCATCAGGGGCTTTATTGGGCTCGCTTTCATTTAAATCAAGAACACACGACTCTATAAAGATCTATGATATTTTAACAGGCAAACCAGACACGCTTAAAAAAGTTCCGGCGCAAATACGGATACCTATTGATAATGGCTTTGTTATAAAAAACCTGTTTAATGCAAGCAGTACTACGCTGGCATCAAATGCCTCCTTTCAAAATGCTGTTAAGGGATTGTATCTTACTATTGATAAAACGCAGTCAACCGGTCAGGGTGGTATCTTTATGATCAAAGGCGATACATTAAGGATCTATTGTAAGATCAATAACGGAACAACCATTGATACTACAAGGATTGACCTTCCGGCTAAGATGGCGGCATCCATATCGCATACTTATATATCTTCTATACCAATTGTACCTGATGATGGCAAAACTACAACATCGGCCAATACGGTTTACCTGCAAGGGCCTTTGGGTTTAAGGACAAGAATTACTTTCCCCAATTTATTAGCAAACCTCAGGAATAACCTGTTAAAAAAGGATAGCGATATTGTACTAAACCGCGCAGAATTGGTAGTAACCGCTTTGCCTGGTTCTAATATCCCATATTCGCCTTTACGCAGAATGACAATGTATGGTCTGGATATTGCTCATCAGCGTATCTCTCTGCAGGATGCTTCGTCAGGCGACCGCCGTTCCGGAGGTATAAACGTTTTTGGCGGGTTCTATAGCTCAACAACCAAACAATATCATTTTGTATTAACAGCTTATCTGCAGGATCTTTTACTTAAAAGAACTGTTGATTATGGCACCTATATAGCAGCCGTTGACACAACCAATACAACTGGTATAGATATAGCAGCAACGCCACAGATTGCAGCCCGTACCGTAGCTGTAGGAACAGATAAGACGTCGCCTTATAGAATGAAACTGAATATTATTTATACCAAAATAGCCAGGCCGAAATAATCCTGAAGCTATATAGAACCGAAAGCCCAGAAGATATTAATGATATATATCTTCCGGGCTTTTCTGTTAATTAATAAAGTTTAAACACGTTCCCACCTTAAAAGTACATCCGATTTCTAACTGCCTAAAAATCATAAAGTAACCCTACTTTTTAAAAAAATTTAATATTAATCGTGCGCCCTATATCTTCATTCTTTCCTCACTAATCTTATTACTTTTGTCGCTGTTAAACATTAAAACTATCTATTTATGTGTGGAATTGTAGGTTATATTGGCTTCAGAGATGCTTACCCCATCGTTATAAAAGGCCTTCACCGATTAGAATACCGGGGATACGACAGCGCCGGTGTTTCATTATTTGATAAAGAACTAAAAGTTTATAAAAAAGCAGGCAAGGTTAGCGACCTTGAGGATTTTGTTAAGGGTGTTGATTTGGGTGGAACTATTGGCATGGGGCATACCCGCTGGGCAACGCACGGCGCTCCAAGCGATCGTAACTCGCACCCGCATTCATCAGGCGACCGTAAGCTCACCATTATTCACAACGGGATAATTGAAAACTATGGCATTATTAAAGAAACGCTTTTAAACAAAGGCCACGTTTTTAAAAGCGATACCGATACCGAGGTTTTAATTCACCTGGTTGAAGATATACAGAATGAAACAGGCTTAGATCTGCGCGAAGCTGCCCGTGTTGCCCTAACCAAGGTAATAGGCGCTTATGCTATTGTAATAATGAGCGCTGATGAACCCGATCTTTTAATTGCCGCCCGTAAAGGGAGCCCCATGGTGATTGGCGTTGGCAAGGGTGAATACTTCGTAGCCTCGGACGCTACTCCCATTGTAGAGTACACTAAAAATGTAATTTACCTTAACGATAACGAGGTTGCCTATATCCGCAGGGAAGACTTGCTGATAAAGAACATTGACAATACGGTACAAACCCCATACATCCAGGAGCTCGATTTAAAGCTTGAAATGCTGGAAAAAGGTGGTTTTGACCATTTTATGCTGAAAGAGATCTACGAGCAACCGCGGTCAATCCGCGATTGTATGCGCGGGCGTATTTACCCTCAAAAAGGAAGGGTTCAGTTAGGCGGGATCAAGGAATATACCGAAAAGTTAAAAAATATCGATCGCATTATTATTGTCGCTTGCGGTACATCATGGCATGCAGGGTTGGTTGGTGAATATTTGATTGAGGAGTATGCCCGTGTCCCGGTTGAAGTTGAATATGCTTCCGAGTTCAGGTATCGTAACCCGATAATCACCGAAAAAGACCTGGTAATAGCAATCTCCCAATCCGGCGAAACAGCGGATACCATGGCTGCCATTGAACTTGCGAAGGAAAAAGGCGCAACTATTTTTGGCATCTGTAACGTGGTCGGCGCCTCTATTCCACGTACCACCCATGCAGGGGTTTATACTCACGCGGGGCCTGAAATAGGCGTGGCCTCAACCAAAGCTTTTACTGCCCAGGTTACAGTTTTAACTTTAATGGCCTTTTACATAGCGCAGCAAAGAGGCACAATTACTGAAAGTAAGCTAATAGAACACTTAACCGAACTTAACACAATACCCGAACTGGTTGAGAAAGCTTTAAAATCTAACGATCATATTAAAGAAATTGCAGCCCGCTTTAAAGATTCGACCAATTGTTTGTTTTTAGGCAGGGGAAGTTCGTTCCCGGTTGCTCTTGAAGGTGCATTAAAACTAAAAGAGATTTCTTATATCCATGCTGAGGGCTATCCTGCTGCCGAAATGAAACACGGGCCGATAGCTTTAATTGATGATGAAATGCCGGTTGTATTTATAGCAACAAAAGATTCGTCATACGGAAAAGTGATCAGCAACATACAGGAAGTAAAAGCACGCAAAGGGCACGTAATTGCTATAGTAACCGAAGGGGATACCGAAGTAAAAGGCATGGCTGATTACGTAATAGAGATCCCACAGACTGATGAAGCATTTGTTCCGCTGCTGGCAACCATACCATTACAACTGCTGGCCTACCATATAGCAGTGTTGCGTGGATGCAATGTTGATCAGCCACGTAATTTGGCAAAATCGGTAACGGTGGAGTAGGGAAGTCCATGGTCGATAGTCCATAGCCATTATTGCATAAAAAAGCCGGTATCTGTTAACGATTACCGGCTTTTGCCTTCTACCATGGTCTATGGACTATCGACCATAGACTAAAAACTTACGCGTGCGCTCCCATCGAACTCATGGCGGCATCCATGTCAAGCTGTAAACCTTTGGCAATGGCCATCCCTAGGCCAATATCGGCGCGGAACCAATGGCAAAGCTGTCTGTTCACTATCAAGTCTTTCTTAGGGCCATCAATTCCGCTCATTGAATTAACTATGTTGTTTATCAGGTCGTGTTTGGCTTCTTCGCTCATCAGGCGGTATAGGTTACCTGGTTGGGTATAGTGGTCGTTTTCACCTTCGGCATTGCGGTCATACCAATCGGCTACGCCTGTTCCTAAATCCCATGATGGTTCTTTGTAAGCTTCATCGGCCACAATATCATCAAAGCTATTAGGGAAATAATTAGGCGCTGAACCTGCATTGCCATCAACACGCATCTGCCCATCACGCTCATAATTATTTACTGCAAAAGGACACCTGTTTACTGGGATCTGCTCATAATTTCCACCCAGGCGGTGACGATGTGCATCAGGATAAGAAAGCAATCTTCCCTGCAACATTTTGTCTGGCGAGTAGCCGATGCCATCAACTATGTGTGCAGGCGCAAAAGCAGATTGCTCAACATGTGCAAAATAGTTATCCGGGTTTTTATTTAGCTCAAGCACACCTACATCTATCAATGGAAAATCAGCATGAGGCCATACTTTGGTAAGGTCGAATGGGTTCCATTTATAGGTTTGGGCCTGTTCTTCGGTCATTACCTGTATTTTTAATTTCCATTTAGGGAAATCACCATTATCAATGTGTGTTAACAGGTCGTGTTGTGCAAAGTCAGGATTTTTGCCACGCATTTCGCCGGCTTCTTCATCAGTAAAGTTTTTAATTCCCTGCTGGTTTTTAAAATGGAACTTTACCCAATGCCTTTCGCCTGCTGCATTAATCATGGAAAAAGTATGGCTTCCGAAGCCATCCATGTGGCGGTAACCATAAGGAGTCCCCCGGTCCGACATCAGGATAGTTACCTGGTGCAGGCTCTCCGGGTTTAACGACCAGAAATCCCACATCATAGTAGCGCTTTTGCAATTGGTGTAGGGGCCGCGTTTTTGGGTATGGATAAAATCGCTGAATTTTTTAGGATCTTTTATAAAAAACACCGGTGTGTTATTGCCTACCAGGTCCCAATTACCTTCTTCGGTATAAAATTTTAAAGCAAAGCCCCTTGGGTCACGTTCCGTATCAGCCGAACCTTTTTCGCCGCCAACGGTCGAAAACCGTAAAAAGGTTTTAGTTTCCTTACCAATGGTATTGAACAGTTTTGCACGGGTATATTTACTGATATCGTGGGTAACGGTAAATGTGCCGTACGCACCCGAGCCTTTGGCATGTACCACTCTTTCAGGGATGCGCTCACGGTTAAAATGGGCCATTTTTTCGTGCAGGATAAAATCCTGTAATAATATAGGGCCGCGTGGGCCAACGGTCATGGAGTTTTCATTCTCTGCATAGGGGATACCCGATGCTGTGGTTAGTTTTTTCTTGATTTCCATAAATAGCTTGGTTTTATAAAATCAAACTTCACTATAATAATTCAATAGAAAAAATCAATAATTACTATATTTGAATAGATAAAAACTATATCTTAGTATAAGAGCCAAGATGTAAGAACCAAGAATCAAGATTAGGAAATAGTTTTACAATCCATTATTTTTAATCTTGGCTCTTGACTCTCGGTTCTTACATCTTTTACCATTAATTCAATCAAAATGACCATTACCCAGCTTGAATACATTGTGGCAGTTGATACTTACCGGAGTTTTGTAGCAGCAGCCGATAAATGTTTTGTTACCCAGCCTACGCTAAGTATGCAGGTGCAAAAATTGGAAGATACGCTTGGCGTTAAACTATTCGACCGCAGCAAGCAGCCGGTAACACCTACGGAAATTGGTATCGAGATCATATCGCAGGCGCGCATCCTGTTATCGGAAAGTGAGAAGATAAAGGAGATCATCACCGACAGGCAAAAAGAACTGGCAGGCGAGCTGAAGGTGGGGATTATCCCTACCGTTGCGCCATACATCCTGCCAAAAATATTGCATGGTTTTATTGAAAAATACCCGCAGGTAAAACTGATTGTTTGGGAACAAACTACCGAACAGATCATTCAGCAGTTAAAGCTGGGGATGATTGACTGCGGAATCCTTTCAACTCCGCTGCATGAAAACAACCTGATCGAGCTGCCTGTATTTTATGAGAATTTTGTAGCCTATGTATCAAAAAACAGTAAGCTATCGAAAAAGAAAAATATAAGTCCGGATGATATTGATATGGAAGAGATATGGATATTGAACGAGGGGCATTGCATGCGCGAGCAGGTTTTAAATATTTGTCAGCGGCGCAAGGCTACCCAGGGTTTTAAGCATTTTGAATATAATACGGGCAGCGTTGAAACCCTGAAACGTATGGTAGATCAAAATAATGGTGCAACCATTTTACCCGAACTGGCTCTTGCTGATCTGAGCGATAAACAACTTGACAAGGTACGGTACTTTAAATCGCCCGAACCTGCGCGCGAAGTAAGTATAGTTATACAACGCAACTTTTTAAAACGCCGGATGATAGAAGCGCTGAAAAGCGAGATACTGGAATTTTTGCCAAAACGTATGAAGAGCAAAAAGAAAAAGGAGGTGATAGATATTTAAACCAGTTGGCTGTGTCCTCACAGCCAACTACAGTGTGAGACGAAATTCCGCAATCGGCATTTCAACTTTCGCATTCAATAAATTCCTTACTTTTGCCCTATGGCTAAAGTTCACTCTTTTGTAAATAACCCGTACCAGGAGAACACCTATATCCTTTACGATGAAACCGGCGAATGTGTAATTATAGACCCGGGCATGGAAACCGCTACCGAACAAAACGCAGTGGTGAACTTTATAAAAAACAATAACCTGAAGCCAGTTTTACTGCTTAATACCCATTGCCATATTGACCATGTACTTGGCAATAAATTCATTTTCGATCTGTATGGATTAAAACCAAAGTTTCATAAAGGGGAGCTGGAGCTTTTGGAGGCAGTTATTGCTTATGCGCCTTCAATGGGTATCCGTTATGAGCCATCGCCGGTACCTGACGAATTCCTTCCCGAAACAGGTGTTGTCAGTTTTGGTGATACCGAACTCAATTTAATATTCGCCCCGGGCCATTCGCCTGCGCATTTGTGTTTTTATGAAAAAGATGCCAATATACTGATAGGCGGCGATGTGTTATTCCGCAATAGTATAGGCCGTACTGATCTTCCCGGAGGTAACTTTACCCAGCTGATTGATAATATTGAACAAAAACTTTTTTTATTACCCGATGACTGTACAGTCTATCCCGGTCATGGCCCCAGCACTACTATAGGGTACGAAAAAGTGACCAATCCGTTTTTAAACTGATATTTGAGGGATTTAAAAACAACACTTATTGCTAAAAGCCATTAACTTTAAACCGTTATTGTAAGTATGACCAATCGCTAATTCATTAACTCACTCATTCAAAATTGAATACCTCCGTTTACATAGCTAAAAGATATTTGTTCTCGCGCAAAAAGATGCATGCTATCAATATCATTTCAGGCATATCCATGCTTGGGGTGCTCATCGGCAGTGCAGCGCTTATTATCATCTTATCAGTGTATAATGGTTTTCAGGATGTTATATTGTCGTTATACAGTAACTTTACCCCCGAACTAAAAATCGAGCCCAGGGTAGGTAAAACATTCGATCCTAATACGGTTTACTTTAATACGCTACGGCACGATGCAAAAGTGTTTTCTTGTACTGAGGTATTGCAGGAAAAAGCCCTCATAAAGTATGATAACCGTCCGTTTATAGGCACTATAAAAGGGGTAAGCGCCCAGTTTTTAAAGAACAGGCAGCTCGACAGCATTGTTCAGACAGGTTCATTCACCCTAAAAAAAGGCGAAAATAACTTTGCAGTAATAGGGGCCACGGTGCAAAGCAGTCTCGGTGTAAGCATTCGCGACCAGTTTACGCCTCTCGAAATTTATTCGCCAAATCGTAATGCAGATAACAGTGCAACAGCCTTAAACGAGTTTGTAGTACGCTCCATTAACCCTTCTGGTACTTTTACTCTTGGGCAGGAGTTTGATGATATTGTGGTTACCCCTATTGATTTTGTCCGCGACCTGCTCAATCAGCCTAAAAATATTTCATCGTTAGAGATCAACTTTAAAAAAGGAACCGATATTAACGCCGAGCACGAAGAAATACTAAGTAAAATAGGAGGCAGTTTTACGGTGAAAAATCGCAGTCAGCAAAATGCCGAGCTATACAAAACCCTTAACTACGAACGGTGGTTTATTTTCATGATATTAATATTTGTGCTCATTATCGCAATATTCAATATCATTGGGTCGTTAACCATGCTGGTTATTGACAAACGAAAAGATATAGCCATTTTAACCAGCCTTGGCGCAAACAAACAACTTATACAGGGAATTTTCTTTTTCGAGGGAATGATGATATCAATAATTGGATGTGTTGCAGGTGTTTTTTTAGGTTTAGTATTTTGTATATTGCAGCAACGCTTTGGTCTGGTAAAAATGGGCACTAAAATGTCTGTTATTGATGCTTACCCAGTTTCGCTCCGGATAACCGATTTTATATTGGTGTTTTTAACGGTTGGCGTAGTATCGGTTATAGCATCGGGCATTAGCTCACGCCTTAGCATTAAAGGGCTTAGTGATATTAAACAGGATTTGTAATTTTATTGAATGTGAGGCTGGTAAAATATTTAACATGGGTGGTGATTATTGCTGCGTGCTCATGCAACGGCAATAGGGGAGACAAAGAAAACCATATTATTTATAAGGGGGTGTATAGCTTTGGGCCGGAAGTAAAATCGTTTAAGGATTGTGATAACGGACGGGAGTTTTGGGTTACCGATAGTTCAAAAGAGCTCGAACTAAAATATTCGCAATTGAATTTTGAAAAACCTTATGAACCGGTTTATGTTGAAGTAGAAGGCGTAAAAATACATTCGGGCAAAGAGGGTTTGGGTTCGGAATACGATAGCACCCTGGTAGTAAAAAAATTAATAAAGATAACAAAAGAGATCCCGGCGGATATGTGTAAATAAGAGATTAGAGAACAGAGGTTAGAGATTAGTTAAATACGGGATAATAATAAAATAATTTACAAGGATAGTTGTCGGCTTTTAGCTCTCCGCTTTTACCTTTCAGCTTAAAATAACATGGAATCAAAACGTCAGCAAAAATTTGCAGGAGTAATACAGGAAGACCTTGCCGCTATATTTCAGCGCGAAGGAATAAATTATTTGCCAAATACGCTTATTACTATAACCAAAGTAAGGGTTACGCCCGATCTGGCTATTGCACGCGTATTTTTAAGCTTTTTTAACAATACAAATCCTGCATTGGCGCTAAGCACCATCAAACTGCATGCATCAGAGATTCGTTATAAACTGGGCGCCCGCATTAAAGACCAGGTGAGGATAATACCCCAACTGGAGTTTTTTATTGATGATACCAGCGAATATGTTGAGCGGATGGATAAGATATTTGATAAGATAAGCAAGGAAGACAGGCAACCCGAAACCGAGTAATTCCGATGGATGCAACTGCAAAGTTAGCTGCTTATTTTGATATGCATCCGGATGCTATTGGCAAAGTAGTTGATTTTGATGCTGCCACAGACAGGCTTTATCATTTTGATCTTACCGCTTCGAATACTGAATTGGATGCGGATACCTTTTCCGATTCGGAGAAATTTAGCTATTGGATAAGTAAAAAACTTAACGAAAACAATTGCAAATATGGCATTGGTGGATATATGGAACATCGCACCATTTATGCCCGCAGCGCTCATTTTGATACAGATGATGAGCCACGCCGCTTGCATTTAGGCGTTGATATCTGGGCGGATGCAGGTACAGCCGTTTATTCCCCTTTGCAGGGAACCGTTCACAGCTTTAACGATAATAATACCTTTGGCGATTACGGACCAACCATTATACTTCAACATGAGCTGGACGGGTTAATGCTCTACAGCTTGTACGGTCACCTAAGCCGCAAAAGCCTGGAAGGTATTAGTATTGGTAAATCATTTAATAAAAATGAACTTATAGGCCATTTTGGCAATATTGAAGAAAACGGTCACTGGCCACCGCATCTTCATTTTCAGTTGATGCTTGATATGCAGGGCAAGCAAGGTGACTATCCCGGAGTTTGTAAGTTCTCCCAAAAAGACATTTATCTCAAAAATATCCCCGATCCGCAGTTAATACTGATGTTTCCTAATGCGGTTAATGCCTGAAAAACTATCAGTATAGCCTGAATAATGAAATATTCTGAAATTTAAAACCTATCAAAATGATAATTATCCTATCAAAATGATAGTGTGACATGCCTTTGCTATGCTTTAGTAAATCATTGTTTATTAATAAGTTAATCAAATTGCTGATGTAATAGGTCCTCGTGGTACAGCTATTGCCCGGCTTTTCCAGTGTTAATAGACCCCTATCAAAATGATAATTGTTTTATCTTTGTGTTTAATGATCTGCTGCTGTTACAAATTACAAATGTCTTTTCAATCTCAAGCCCCTATTTTGAACTAATTCATGCAATCACATATTAAAAAACTTTCAGCGGCGGGAGCCCTGATTACGCTTGGTATTATTTTTGGTGATATCGGAACGTCGCCATTATATACCTTCCAAACATTATTAGTTGAAGGAAGTAAAGATGGTGGTAAAATTAATGAGGCCCTGGTATTAGGCTGTATCTCCTGTATCTTTTGGACACTTACCCTCCAAACAACTTTTAAATATATTTTTATTACGCTACAGGCTGATAACCACGGTGAAGGCGGTATCTTCTCGTTATATGCTTTGGTTAGGCGTTACGGCAAATGGCTTGCAATACCAGCTATAATTGGTGCCGGTACGTTACTTGCCGACGGTATTATTACACCGCCAATTTCAGTTACTTCAGCTATAGAAGGCCTGAGCAATGTGCCTGCTTTAGCGCAGTCATTTGTTCCGGGGAGCAAGCTTATTTTAGGAATTGTGATAGGTATTATGCTATTGCTATTCTTCTTTCAGCAATTTGGGACTAAGGTTGTTGGCTCAGCATTTGGCCCGGTAATGCTTTTATGGTTTTTGATGATTGGCATTTTAGGATCAATGCAGGTAATACATAATCCAGGAATTTTTAAAGCCTTTAATCCATATTATGGTATAAAATTATTAACCGAGCATCCAAAGGGTTTTTGGTTGTTAGGTGCCGTGTTTTTATGTACAACAGGTGCTGAAGCTTTATATTCGGACCTTGGTCATTGCGGCCGCAAGAATATACAGGCAAGCTGGATCTTTGTAAAAACTACCCTGCTATTAAATTATTTGGGTCAGGGAGCGTGGGTGCTGATGCAGCCAGCCGGAACAAAATTCGATGGTTTAAATCCCTTTTATGCAATAGTGCCCAACCAGCATTTATTAATGATCCCTTGCGTTGCACTGGCAACCATGGCAACTATTATTGCCAGTCAGGCTTTAATAAGCGGTTCGTTTACATTAATAAGCGAAGCAGTAAGCATGAACTTTTGGCCGCGTATCACCATTAAATATCCCTCTAACATCCGGGGGCAAATTTATATTCCGAGCATAAACTGGATCCTGTGTTTCGGCTGTATAGCTGTATCACTTTATTTCCAGACATCTGAGGCCATGACAGCTGCCTACGGCTTTTCCATTACTGTAGCCATGCTGATGACAACCATATTAATGTATTACTTTATGCGTTACGTTAAGCATTGGCCAATTTGGCTGGTTACCATTATCCTGTGCGTATTTTTAACCGTTGAATTCTCATTCTTTGTGGCAAATGCTGTTAAACTGTTAAAAAGGCTGTTCTTCCTGGTGTTCGAATTCGGGTTGATATTTACCATGTACATTTGGTTTAAGGCGCGTAAGATCAATAACCGCTTTTTACATTTCATCGATCTGAAAGATCAGATTCCGCTTTTAATTGCGCTTAGTGCGGATAAATCGGTAAGTAAATACTCAACCCATTTAATCTATCTGACCAAAGCGAACAATGCAAAGCAGATTGAAGAAAAGATAATGTATTCCATTATGAGCCGCAAGCCCAAGCGGGCAGATACCTATTGGTTTATCCACATTGAAACCACCAATGAGCCTTATACAATGGAGTATAGTGTAGACCAATTGGAGCCAGGCAAGATCATCAGGATCGAATTCAGGTTAGGGTTCAGGATACAGCCAAGGGTTAATGTATTATACCGCAAGGTTATTGAAGATATGGTTGCCCGTAATGAGGTAGATATAACCAGCCATTATGAGTCGCTTAACAAATTTAAAGTAAGCGCCGATTTCAGGTTCGTAATAATGGAGAAATTCCTGTCGTATAATAACTCTTTCAGCGTTAAAGAAGGATTTATACTAAACAGCTATTTTGCGATAAAGAAACTGGCACAGTCAGAAGCCAAAGCCTTTGGCCTTGATACCAGCGAAACTTATGTAGAAAAAATCCCATTGGTAGTAAAGCCCGTAGGGAATATTATACTGAAGAGAGTTGCATCAACATAACAGATATGCGGATGAAGAAGTTTGTTCTCTTCATCCGCACATCCAAAATCCGCATATTTATTAGTTCCCGTGTATATCGCCGCTTCCGCTTTTTGATTTGGAAACATTTTTAGGGTTGCCCGAGTAATGGATATCGCCTGAGCCATTTACTGCGGCATCAACCTTTTCACTTGCATAAATGTATGCATCACCTGAGCCGGATACACGTACAGCTGTGCTGGCAGTTGTAAGGTCGCGGGCGGTATAATCACCCGACCCCACTATCTTTACAATTGCACTATTAGCACGGCCCGAAAGGCTCATGTCGCCCGAACCAGTAATGCTGCTTTCCAATTGTTTTACTTCAATTTTACCTGTCATATCACCCGAGCCACTGATGTTTAATTTTAAGAAATTAGCAGTTATGCCTTCCCTGAAATGAATATCGCCTGAGCCTGAAATATTGATGCTGTTCAGGTCTTTCGCTGTAACATAAATAACTATCTTTTTGTGTCTAAAGAGGTTGCCCCAGTTGAATGTCTCATGCTTGCTGTACACTTTTAACACGCCATTATTCACTTCTGTTAAAATGTGGCTCATCATATCAGATGGAGCTTCAACCTTAACTGATTCTGTATTGCCCTGGGTAAGGTATATATCAAACGGGCCCGCTAAATTTATAGCATTGAACCCTGATAAATGACGGTCTACAATATCGGACGAATTTACTTTTACAACTGGGTTTGTCTTTGCATAAGTATATGTAGCACCACCTAAAAGTAAAGCAGCCAGTAATATTTTAGCTATTGATTTCATGATTTTTCGGATTTTGTATGATAAGACGTTAATTATGTGAGATACGTTACATTAAAAATCTAAAAATAGGTTTAATATCGAACATCGAATGCAAAATAATGAAGTAATACTTCAAAATTCACCATTCGATGTTTGTTATTTAAAACTTCCCTTAAGAGTGCTGGGTATCTAATCCACCATTACTCCAATATAATAATTAAAGGTATCCACTTCAATGTTGTCCTTTGTGGCTCCGCTGAGCTCTACAGGCCTGAAACGGGTTGAAGGAGTTATAAACTGATAATCCCCACCCTTAAGCTTTACTCTGACCGGCATATTGAAATTCCGCACATCCGAAATCCAGCGAACGTATAGTTTGCCCCTCGATTCCATAAAGTTAAGTATAGGAATGCCCTTGTATTTAAGATATTGCTCAAACATTGGCGACAGGTTTTTACCCGACTGCTCATTGATGTAATTTACAACATCGTCATAAGTAACAGTTTGGTGGTAAAAAGTCTTATTTAATCCGCGTAATATACTGCGCCACTTTTCATCATCGTTAATAATGGTACGGATCATGTTCAGCATATTGCCGCCCTTATAATACATATCGCCCGAACCTTCTTTGTTCACATTGTAAACTCCAACAATTGGCGAGTCGTTCTGTATAGCGAAACGGGTACCATGTACATATTCCTGTCCGGCTTGTTTGCCATAACGCTGCTCAACAAATAACGACTCGGAGTAATTAGTAAAGCTTTCATGGATCCACATATCGGCCAGATCCTTCGAGGTAATGTTATTACCGAACCATTCGTGCCCGCTTTCGTGTACTACAATAAAATCCCATTTAAGCCCCCAGCCCGTACCTGAAAGATCGCGGCCTAAATAACCATTTTGATAATGATTGCCATAGGCAGTACCGCTTTGATGTTCCATACCTAAGTGCGGCGCTTCTATCAGTTTGTACCCATCTTCATAAAAAGGATACGGGCCAAACCAATGCTCAAAAGCTTTGATCATGTCTTTCACATTTTCGCCAAACTGCTTTTTTGCCTTATCAACATTGTATGCTAATACCCAATAATCTAAAGTAAGCTTGCCCTTTTCACCATCGTAGCTATCGCTGATGTGGGAGTATTTGCCGATGTTGGCTTCAATATCATAATTATTGATTGGGTTAGCTACAAACCAGTCGAACCGGGTATAGCCGTTTTTAAGGTCTGTAACCTTACGTAGCCGTCCGTTCGAAGCATCCTGTAAGCCTGTAGGTACACTTATGCTGATCAGGGCGCTGTCTACTTCGTCGGCCTGGTGATCTTTATTAGGCCACCATATACTTGCGCCTATGCCCTGGCAGGCTGTTGCCACCCACGGATTCCCTAACGAATCTTTTGAGAAAACGATCCCCCCATCCCATGGTGCATTTTTGGCGATGGTTGGGTTGCCCGAATAATAAACGGTAAACTCATCCTTGCTTCCTTTAGCTATCGCTTTTGGAAAAGTTACAAATACTGCGTTATATTCCCGGGTATAAGGCAATTCTTTGCCTTTATAAACTACTTTCTCAACTTTTAAATTGGCAAACAGGTCGAACTGTAATTTAGTAAAATCCTGCGTAGCTGTAAACTTAAACAGGTTACTGCCGCTGATGAATTTGTTAGCGATATCAAATTTAACATCAAGGTGATAGTAGTTAATATCGTAACAGGTACGCAAGGGAGTTAAATTTCCGCGTAATGAATCAGCTCGTGTAAATACCTCTTTTTTTTGCACCAAGCTGTGCTTTAGCGCCAAACGCAATCAACCCAAAGGCGCAAATAATTAATGATTTGTGTAGTTTCATTTATGTTTTTTCTAACTGATATTTCAAAAGCGATCTGTGAGGACACAGATCGCCGGATTATGCTGTTCTTACTCTAGTACTGTAACTTTAATGTTCGATTTATTTTGTGCATCATGATAGATCCTGATGGTGGATTTTTGAAAATCCGAATCCTTTGCCTGGTTAATGTCCTCAAATCGTTGCGGATTACGGTCGGCAAGCGGAAACCACGAGCTTTGAACCTGGATCATGATGCGATGCCCCTTTCTGAAAGTATGACCAACATCGGGCAGATTATATTTCACCTCTGTTACCTTACCCGGCACAAAAGGCTCAGGCTTTTCAAATGAGTTGCGGAACTTACCCCTGAAGATCTCGCCCCTCACCATCATTTGGTACCCGGCCATAATTACGTTTTTAGGATTAGGCGTTGGGTTGGGATAATTATCCGGAAAAACATCAATCAGCTTCACCACATAATCGGCGTCGGTAGTGCTGATGGATGAGAACAGGTCGGCAACTACGGGGCCTGTTAAAGTAATATCGCTGGTTAAAGTATCTGTTTGATAAACCTTTACATCAGGCCTGCGCGAGGCAAAGCGCTGATCATCCAGCATATATTCGCGGGTGCGGCGTGATTGTATGCCGTCCTGGTATGGAACGGGCGATGCAGGATCACTTACATATTCATCAAAGCTTTCATTTGCAGTTGGGTCATCAAACGACAATTTGCCATTTGCATGGAAGTATAAGGTTTTTTGGACGGAGTTTTCAGGGGGCCATTTGCTGAATTTTTTCCACTCATTACTGCCCGAAATAAAGATGGCTGCTTTTGGCAGATCCATTTCGCCTTCGCCTTTCAGGTAATATTTAAAGAATGGCAGCTCTAAATTTTCACGGAACCATTTACTGGTATTTGAGCCAAAATCCTGGTCGCCGAAATGCTGAATATCCGGGCTTTCCCAGCCGCCATGATACCAAG
>JABDFZ010000049.1 GCA_013286325.1 Bacteroidota bacterium
GTTGCAGTAACTAATCTTACAAACCTGGAGCAGATACCAAAAGCGTTAAATATATTTTCAATATTGTTTTTCTGAAAAACTTCTCCGAACATATAATACGTGATTTAATATTAAACTAAAACCGGGTTTGTTGCATATAATATTTCCTTTTCGCCAAAAAGCCTTTCTGCTCTGCGGCCCTTACTTTTGCATTCTTTAAGTAACTCGTTTGATGCCAGTATAGGATTCGAGTCGTCAGTATATTCATAGGCCATAATATATTTAAGCCAGGGTTCCATACCCATTGCGTAAACATATACTTCGCTAAAATTAAACCTGTTTACAATGTCAATACCTCGTTGGTAGTTTGAGCCTGCCAGGCGACGGGAGTGATCTTTATCCCTTGGAATATCTTCTGATAACAATGGGCCATACAGCCAGCTCATTGGTGCGCCATCACATTCCATCCCCAAAAACAACACGTCAACATCTCCGGTAATTTCATGGATCAACCGGTACATATTGGGCTCAATGTTGCAGGAATCGGCAGCGAATAATATTTTTTTGCTGTTTATTTCAACCAAATGGGCGAGTTTAGTGCGTACATCCAGATCGCAATGCTCGCCAAGGAAAGGGATGCCTGTAATTTTAAGCCCGTCAAGGCTTAGGGTTTGTAATTCTTTTAGTTCGATAACATTTGTAAAGCCTATACTCTCCAAAATAAGGCTCAGGCTTGGGTCCTGTAATGATCCGCCTCCCCCACCCGGAATAATGATATGCCTGATACGGTGCCTAAGCTTTAACAACGATTCGAGCAATACATGATCCTGGTGATTGTGGGTGATCAATACATAATCAATAACATCTGGCAAATCATTATAAGTATATCGCGAAACTTCGGCATCATATCCATAGCTGATAACAGGATCGGCAAGAATAGATAAGTTTGCCGTTTCGAGCAACAGGCAGGCATGACCAAAGTATCTTAACCGTGCTCCTTCCCCGGTATATTTATCGTAAGGCTCTGGTTCTTCCTCTGTAAAGAATGAACGGAATAAATCTTCCTGGTGTGGCTGGATATTTAGTTTACCGCATATTTCTTCAAAAGATTTAGGGGTTCTGTTCATCCCGAAAAATTCATCCAGGGCCTTATCTTTAAAGGGAAGATTAATGCTTATTTTATCCTTATCTTCAAGTACCGGAGTGCTCAAAACAAAAGGTCTGTGATCGTTATCAATTAATGATAAAGAAACTGATTGAAAGGCATCGTTATAATATTTGCTATGATAAAGCAGTGGTTCTATAAACCTGAAACCAGGCGCATTCGATAAATCATAAAAAAGTTCAACATAACCCCGAAGCACTTCGGGTACTTTTTCATACAGTGCCTCAATAGAATATCCTTTGGCTTCCTGTTTCAGCATTCGTGTTAATTCCTTTATTGCCTGCGATAAGGTGATCATGTAGCCTTGATCTTCAAGCGTCGACTTTAACAGGGCCTTCACTTCATCAACACGTTTACCACCATAATCCATAAAGGGGCCGCCTGTCATTTTAGGATCTTTACAAGCTGCAGCATGTACAATTGGTGCCTGTATGTACGACTGCATTATTTTAACATGCCGCCCTTCAATATTCATAGCCGCTGTAGCCGGAGATATTAAATAAGCCCACGCATACCATCCCTGAAATAAAGGTTGTGCAATAACATTCGACCGGAGATATAATTCCTGAGATTTCATTTTTTTTATTTATGTAACCCCGGCAGCAACTTTACAGTCTCCTGCCGGGGTTAAAATGATAAGTATTAACTTAAAATTTGTATTCTATTCTTTATATAATATTAAGTTATTGACTATGGCAAGCCTCCGTAATTTGGTGGCACACCAAGCAATGTATTAATGATTTCGGTACACATTATAAGGGGTGCATCTGAGTTGATATTGGCATTAATAAAAACGGTAATCTCATGCCCGTCAACCATTGCGCCAACTGATGCATAACCCGGTGTTAAACCGCCATGCGTATATATTTTTAGCGGTTTAGTGTCTCCAGGTAATGGTGGGCGATGTACTACAACCATTGCATACCCATAGCCTGTAGGTGGGCAACCCGGTTTTGTTGGATAATAATTTGTAAGTACATTTTTATCAGAGTACTCAGTGAACATTTGTTTTTTATACTTTTCAGGCATCAGGGTATTGTTGTTCAGCCCTGTTGTCCATTTGATAAAATCTGCACCGGTCATATAAATAGCACCTGACGAAAATGCTATATCGCTCATATTTATCCATGCACCGCGTTGATACTTTGAAGCAATAGGAAGCCCTAAAGAATCAAATTTTGTTGTTATCGGCTGATAGCCATCTCCCAGATTTTTTACTGTGTCGCCACCATTGGGATATGCACTTGCCAATAAAAACCCGCTATCATACATTTTAAGCGGTGCAAATATTTTTTCGTGCAAAACCTGGTCATAAGGTTTTCCATATATTTTTTCAACAACAGCACCCAGGATATAGTAATTTCCATCGCTATAATCGAACTGAGTTCCGGGAGCCGGTGCAATAGGGTATGCGCACTGATCCAGAATAAACTCTTCGTGGGTATAGATCTTGCGGGCTACACCGGTTATAAAGTTTGGAAAATTGTCATAAGATGGGATTCCCGATCTCATGGCCAGTAGCTGGTGAATAGTAACCGAACCTAAAGTGGAAACTGCTTTTGTTGTATATGGCAGGTAATATTTCAAAGTGCTGTCGAGCACAATTTTTCCTTCCGATTCTGCTATCAATATTAACGCAGCACAAAATTGCTTACTGATTGAGCCTATTTCAAACTTGGTATAAGTTTCGTTCTTTACCCCCAGTTCTTTATTGGCCATCCCGTAAGCTTTGTTATAAGTCAATACGTTTTTCTCCGAGATACTAACAATTCCTGTAAAGCATCCCTGGTCAACATAATGCTTAATAATGGCATCAATTTTAGCATAGGTAGTTTGAGAAGTGTCTCCCTTTTTAGGTTTACGGGCTTGTGCCTGTAAAAATACCGGCATCAGCATAATACACATTAAGGCCAGCAACAGCCGTCTTAATGGTAATGGTTTGTTTAATTTAATTTTCATGATTTAACAGTTTAGGATTTGTGATTAAAATTAGGTTTAAGGGATAAAGCTAAATTGAGTGGCTTCATTTAGGGGTCGTTCTCGGCTTGGTTTACATTCATGGTTTTTGAAATTTATGTGGGTGTTTAGTTGTTTAATTTATTAATGATATTGATAATGCTATCGGCAAGCTCTTTTGCATAAGGATGTTTCAGCATTGAAAAATGATCGCCATTAGCCTTTACTGTATGAACCTCACCTGCAAATTTGTCCCAGCCTGCTGAATGAATTGATCGATCTTTATTTTCAACACTTCCATTATCAGCGGCAATAAACAGGTGAACAGGAACATTTACTTTTTGCTCAGCAGGATTATATTTAGACCCTAATGTGGCCTTCAATACCTTAACCAGGTTTATAATTTTGTTTGAGTTTTTACTTTCCTCAAGTATGTTCGCATTTTCAAAGACAGTTTTTAAATATGCTAACTGTTCTTTTTCTGAAAGTCTTTGTAATACATCTTTATTGATCTGTGATGATATTCCATTTAGTGCTGCAAATTCAAGCAGCCATGTAGTATCATCCCAACCCTGGCCCTCTGCCTGTACATCAGCTGATGGAGCTGCACAATCCATTATTCCCAGAAAATTTACCTTTTCACCTGCCTGCTCAAGCTGTCGCGACATTTCATAAGCTACCAAGCCACCAAAGGAATGCCCACCCAGTTGATACGGACCTGTCTTTTGTATTTTTCTAATTTCCGAAAGATTTTTACTGGCTATAGCCACAACCCCATTTAAGGCTTCATCTTCGCTTAGTTCATTTAACTGAAGTGCATAAAAGGTTTTTATATTTTTAAATGATCTGCCTAAGTCGCTTAATTGTAAAGCACTACCGCCAGCACCTGGAATAAAAAATAATGGGGCAATAGCATCTCCATCACTAAATTTCACAACTATTTCATTGTCATTGCTATTAATATTAATTGTTAAAAAGATGGCCTGCGAAGCAATATCAGGGTTCCTGAATAAGTCAACCAGTGTCATTTCACTTCCGTATGTGGCATTAATATGGTTTATCAACTGTACTGCAAGCAGGGAATGTCCTCCTGCATCAAAGAAATTATCATGAATGCCAATTGAAGTAATATTTAGCAATGATTGCCAGATGGGTAGTAATTGTAATTCCTGCGGAGTAGTTGGAGCAACATAATTAGCCGCTCCTCTTATTGCAATGTTACTTGATCCTTTTGCCAGTGCAATCCGGTCAATTTTCCCATTTGGAGTAACAGGTAACGACTCCCTTACCTCGAACAAGGCAGGAACCATATATTCAGGAAGGCGCTGAGCCAGGAATTCCTTTAAAACGGGTACTAGTTTTTGAAGGAATTTACCTTTTGCAGGGTGATTAGTATAATCACTTAAGGGTTTATTTCTTTTGTTATTTTCATTGTGAGAATAAAAGTTGGGAGTCATATCGCCAGGCGGCATAAAACAAACATCAAAAGTTGATCTGTCTGTATCAGAGCATAAAACCTCAATTTTATGAGGGATAAGCGCCCCCAGCTCATAAAAATCTTCCGGATTAAAACAGTTCGTAACTTCTGAATCTAACTGAGCCGGATCAAACAAATCTACTTCCGCTTGTAATATTTCGAGTGCTTTTATTTCTTTTACAACACGGTTATTTTTAACCCCTTTTAATAAAACCGGTGTAACTGGCATATCGGTAAGTCCTGCCAGTATTTGCAGCGGAGAAGGTTTATCTGTATTCCAGTTAATATTAACTGGAATTTCGGTATTTAGTAAACCTTCTTTTTCAAAAACAACGTCGTATCTGAACCTGTTCAATTCGTTGTTATACCTGCCTCTTTTCCATAACGTTTTCACCCCGCTTATTGCCGGGATATGGGTAGGCAGTATGCTAAAAAATTCTGGATCTACCAGTAGTTCTTCTTCGTGCTGAACATTTTGATTGATAAGCTTAAGTAATTGCTTGGCATCAATTTGCCCGTTATTTTTAAATAGCGCGATTGAAGCTTGAAAAGCATTGTTTAATAATTCATTCCTGACATCCCCTATAAAAAAATGGCCTCCCGGTGATAACAGTTTTAACCCCGCATTCAATACCTGTAGCAAATACTCCTGATCGGGAAAATACTGTACTACCGAGTTAAGGACTATCATGTCAAACTTACGCGCTGTAACATTAGCTATGTCTATTGCAGTACATTGCTGCACATCTACATTAGTTATTCCTTTTTCAGCAAAAACAGGTCGCAGCGATTCAATTGCATTTGCGGAGAAATCTGTGCCAAGGTAATAATCACAATTTGGCGCTATCCTGAATAATAACAAGCCCGAACCGCAACCTATTTCCAAAACATTTTTAGGTTGATAAGCCATGATCCTTTCAACGGTATCATCAACCCATTGCTTCATTTCATCTTCAGGAATTGCTAAGCCGGTATAACTACTGTTCCAGCCTGAAATATTAAATGTGGCATCTTTGGGTTTAGGCGAGTTTTCACTGTAGGAATCATCAAAGATCTCCCGCCAGTGGGTTACGTGTTCTTGCAATATTTCGTTGCCTGTGTGCGCAATAAGGTCATTTTCCCAATTTGTTTCCGGGCATATATAGGTAAACAACCGCTTGTCGCCGGTATTATCCTCATTTATAACTACGGCGGCATCTTTTACCAACGGATGAGAACGCAGCACCGATTCTATTTCGCCTGGTTCAATTCTGAAACCCCTGATCTTTACCTGGTCGTCCTTACGTCCTAAAAATTCAATTTCACCATCGGCAAGAAACCGTGCACGGTCGCCAGAACGATAAAGACGCACAACCGGACCATTATCAATGCTAAGCAGTACAAATTTATCCCTGTTTAATTCAGGGCGATTATGATAACCTAAAGCCAGGCCACGACCGCCTATATATAGTTCTCCGGGCACTCCAACCGGACTAAGATTATAGCTTTCGTCCAGTATATAAACCAAAATATTATCCATTGGCCTCCCGATGGTTATCCGGTTTATATCAGGATTACAAACTGCAATAGAAGTACAAACAGTTGATTCTGTTGGCCCATAAGCATTGTAAAAGTTTCTGCCAACAGCCCACTTCTTTACCAAATCGAGTGTACAGGCTTCTCCTGCAACTATCAGATCAGTTAACTGAGGGAGCGGTTCATAAGGCAGCAAAGCCAAAAAGCTTGGTGAGAGCGTAATGTGCGAAATTCCCTCATCAGTTAAAAGTTTATTGAATTGTGATAAAGGAGCCAAATTTTCTTTAGCAGTCATAACCAGGCGTGCCCCACAACCAAGCGCCATAAAATATTCGCTTATGGATGCATCAAATCCAGGCGAGGCAAATTGCAATACACTACTTTCGGAGGTTACTTTAAAAGTATGTATTTGCTGCTGTACCATATTTAGCAAACCGCTATGAGCCAGTATAACACCTTTTGGCAAGCCTGTAGATCCTGAAGTATAGATCATGTATGCAGGCTCCCCAGTTTGAATTTTGATAGCCGGGTTTTCCAGACTGTAACTATCAATCTCCTTAGTTTCTTTATCTATAATAATCCGCTCAAACGACTCATTAAAAAACATATCTGCATATCGCGAATGTGTCAGGATGATTTTAGTTTCAGAATCTTCGATAATAAATTTCAGTCGTTCCTGCGGATAGTCCGGGTCAAGTGGCAGATAGCAGCCACCAGCTTTTAAAACAGCCAGTAATCCTATAATTTGACTGGCGGATCTGCCTGCCATTACACCTACCTTTTCATTTCTGGAAAGTTCTTTTCCTATTAGAAAATTCGCAAGCTGGTTCGCTCTGCTATTAAGTTCATGATAGCTAATCTCCACTTCTTCGCAGCGCAGCGCTATTGCATTAGGGTATTGCTCAGCATTTTGTTCAAAAACATCTAAAATTGTTTTATTGTCAAAATCAGTTTTGAGTGAACCACTGAATTTTTCTAAAATCAATTGCTTTTCAGTCAGGTCAAGTATGTTTATTTCAGTAACCTTGCTTTGAGGGGAATGAATTAACCCGGTTAATAAAACTTCAAATTGCGTAATAAAACGCTTAATGGTTGCCTTATCGAAAATATCGGAATTGTATTCTACAACACCCGCAATCCCATTAGCCGATTCTCCTGCAAAAAATGTTATATCATATTTAGACGTGCCGCTATGCGTATTCAGATCACTTATCTCTAAACCCGGTAAAGTAAGTTCATCGTTCCCTGTATTTTGCAATGCAAATGCAACCTGAAAAACAGGACTGTGACTAAGTGCACGTTCAGGCCTGATCTCTTCTACCAATTTTTCAAAAGGAAGATCCTGGTGGTCAAACGCTTCAAGGGATAATTGCCGCACCTGGTTTAACAATTCAGAAAAAGTTACATCAGGATTTAATTTTATTCTGAACACCAGTGAGTTAACAAAAAAGCCTATAAGGCTTTCAATCTCTTTGTGGTTCCTGTTGGCTATTACACTACCGATAACAATATCATCCTGACCTGCCCATCTCGACAATAAAACAGCATATACGCTGATCAAAGCCATAAAAGGCGTAACATTTTTCTCCCGGCATAACTGTTTTAGTCCATCAGATGCTTCCGGCCCAAAGGCATATTTTTCCAATGCCCCGTTAAATGACTGTACAGCTGGACGAGGCCTATCTGTTTGTAGTGAAATAAGTGCAGGTATACCTTCAAGTTGCCGTTTCCAGTAAGCTAAAAGATTATCTAGTGTTTGGCCTGAAAGCCATTTTTTTTGCCATAAAGCAAAATCAGCGTATTGGATAGGCAGATCAGGTAAATTTGCTTGTACTGTGTCATCAACAAAAGCCGTGTAACTCATTATCAATTCCCTGATAAAAATATCTATCGACCAACCATCTGATATAATGTGATGAAGCGTCAGCAGGAAAGCGTGGCTTTTATCTCTCAAACGAATGAGCCTGTAGCGCATCAATTGATCGGTAGATAGGTTAAAGGGCAGCCTTGCTTCTTCGTCTATCATTCTTTGAAGCGCAGCATCTTGCTCGTCACCCTTAAGATGTTCAAGGCTTATCACATTTTTATTGAGCGCTAAAACAGGCTCTACATGCTGATAAACCTCCTCGCCGTTTTCCCTGAACGAAGTTCTGAGCACCTCATGCCGTTTTACTATGAGGTTGAGGCTTTTAAGGAATAAATCTTCGTTCAAATCGCCTTTAAGCAGTAATGCCGCAGGCATGTTGTAAGTTATACCATTTTCACCCTCTAATTGATTAAGATACCAAAGGCGTTTTTGTGAAAATGAAAGCGGAAGGTTTGTGTTTGACCGCTCGGCAGCAGTGATACCGTATGTTGTTTTTTGAACCGAAGACCCTGCTGATTTAATGATCTCCAATATCTGATCTTTAACCTTGCTTATCTCTGTACGGATCTCAACCGGCAATGCTCCTTTAGGGGCAGAAAGTTTTAGCAATCCTTCTTCCTCCCAAAGCTTTACACCCCTTTTTTCTAAATCAATAATTAAATCCGCTGCGTTATTCATTACTAATGTTTTTAAAACTCAAATACTTCATTATCATCATCAGGTACCACTTGTTCCTGTTCGCCTTTTGTTTCGTTGATAAATAGCTGCAACTCCGCTGCAAAGCTTTCAATATCCGGATGATCAAACAGTTTTTTTAATGGGAACTCTATTTCAAACTCAGCCCTAACCCGCGAAATACATTGGGTTGCTAAGAGGGAATGGCCGCCAAGCGCAAAGAAATTATCTTTAATGCCAATTTGTGGCAGTCCAAGCACAAGCGTCCAGATGCTATGAATTTTCTCCTGTAATTGATTTGCAGGAGGTATATAGTTATCATCGACTGAAACGTTCACTTTATAATTATCCTTTAGTGCTTTCCTGTCGGTTTTCCCGTTTGGCGTAAGAGGGAATTTATCAAGGTTGGTAAAAGCAGAAGGGATCATATAAGCAGGCAATCTGGATTGCAAAACCTCTCTTATCTTTAAGGAAGAGACGTTTTCCCCCTGTTCTGTTATCATAAATGCAAGGAGACAATCATTATTTTGGTTGTCCTTTCCGGCTATTACAACGGCTTCGTTTATGCCTACCATTTCTTTCATTACAGATTCAATCTCCCCGGTTTCAATTCTGAAACCGCGAATTTTTACCTGCTGATCTATCCTTCCTAAAAATGAAATTGTTCCGTTGTGTGTCCATTTTGCAAGGTCACCGGTACGGTAAATGCGATTACCGGGGTGTTTGATGAAAGGGTTTGCAATAAATTTTTCATTAGTCAATGCAGGTAATCCTAAGTAGCCATTTGCCACACCGTCTCCTCCTATATATAATTCCCCGGCAACACCTATGGGAGTCGGCTGCTTCAACTCGTCAAGTATATAGAATTGCGTGTTTGCAATAGGGCCACCAATCATGGCATAACCATTAGCAGAAAGATGCCGATCCGGATCGATCTGGAGCACAGAAGACCAAATAGTGGTTTCTGTAGGGCCATACATATTCCAAACGGATTGTGTGCGGTTTACTAATTCCCCGGCAAGCTCATTTGGTAAGGCCTCCCCTCCGCACAAAACTTTTAATGTCGAAGAACCAGCCCACCCATTATTCAGTAACATCTGCCAGGTGGTAGGCGTGGCCTGCATAATTGTTGGTCTTATTTTTTGCAGGCAGGATATTAGCCTTAAAGGGTCCGAAGCAACTTCATCCTGCAGTAATGCAAGTGTCGCCCCGCTTGTTAAAGGGAGAAATATTTCAAGCCCTGCAATATCAAACGATATGGTTGTAACCGCAAGCAGCACATCATGTTTATCAATACCCGGCTCCAGTTTCATGGAAGCAATGAAATTACTTAATGCTCCGTGGGATATTTGAACACCCTTTGGTTTGCCTGTAGAACCCGAAGTATAAATTACATAAACAAGATCATCCGGCTGAACTTCAACACCCGGATCGGTAGCAGAGCTATCCACAATCTTATGTTGCAAATCTTCTATAGTTATTATAGAAGCTTGCTCCTGTTTCCAAAGCGGCCTGTATTTTTCTTCTGTAAGTAAGATCGAAGCTTTAGAATCCTGCAACATGTAATGCAACCGTTCCGCAGGGAATTTTGGATCCAGTGGTAAATAGGCCGCACCTGATTTGAGTATAGCAAGTAAACAGATCACCATTTCGGGTGAACGATCCATACAAAGACCTACTAACTCGCCCGATTTTAATCCGGTACTTAGTAAATAGTTAGCAAGTTTATTAGCTCTTAAATTTATTTCGCCATAACTGTAGTTTTCACCTTCAAATAATAGTGCAGTGGTTTCAGGATGTGTCAATGCATAAGATGTAAAGTCTGCAATAACAGGCTTTACATCCTCAACAATCACAGCTTTCGAATTAAAAGTATCTAAAATAAGACTTGTTTCTTGCTGATCTACAAGGGAGATCTGACCTAAAGTTTGATCTGCTCCTGCAACAAAACCTTTTAAAATGCTAAACAGGTGTTTCAGCAACCGGTTAATAGTTTCTTTCTCAAAACGGGAAGAATCGTAACTGATGCGGAAAGTAAGTGAAGTTCCGGGTAGCACCATCAGTGTTACCGGATAATGTGTCTGTTCTGAAAATTTTACCGATCCAATTGTCAGGCCTTGTATTCCCTCGTCAACTGACTTATCTACTGGATAATTCTCAAATATTATAAGTGATTCAAACAATGGCTGGTTTCCCTCAACTCCCGAAAATTCACGTATTTTGGTTAGCGAAGTATAAGAGTAATTATCCCTTTCCAGTTGTTTTGACTGTAATCCCTGCAGCCACTTACCTAATTCTTCAT
Source organism: Bacteroidota bacterium (assembly GCA_013286325.1). Classification (GTDB taxonomy): domain Bacteria; phylum Bacteroidota; class Bacteroidia; order Sphingobacteriales; family Sphingobacteriaceae; genus Mucilaginibacter. The sequence goes on from JABDFZ010000049.1 coordinate 10,937, forward strand.
CATTATTTATCCTCACCCGCACAGGTACAGAATTAATGAACAGGCCCACCATCTTTTCAACGCCTTCAAGTTCCGGTGGTCTGCCGGAAACAGTGGCGCCAAATACAACATCATTAGTGCCTGAATACCTGCTCAACAATAATGACCACGCTGCATGGACAAGAATATTTAGGGTAATACCTTCATTTTGTGAAAACTGTTTAAGGGCAACTTCCAATTCGGGATCAAGTCCTGTTATGCATTCCTGTATCCGGTCTTTTTCACTGATACCTGATTGATAATGATCTATACCAAAAGGTGTAGGGTGATAAAACCCATCCAGATACTTAACCCACCAGTTCCTGGCGGCGGTTTCGTCTAATTTTGCTAGCCAGCTTATAAAATTCACATAGGGCTTTGTATGCGTAACGTGTGGCTCTATTCCTGATTGCAAGCCCTCGTATTGGTCAAATACTTCCCGAAGGATAATAGGCAAGCACCAGCCATCCATCAAGATATGGTGATGCGTCCAGCAGAAAAACCATTCATCGTTTTGCAAACGACTTAATTTAAAGCGTGTTAATGGTGCTTTTGAAAACGCAAAAGGCTTTTGAATATCTGATTCAATAAATTTTTCGGCCTCACCATTTTCATTAGTCCATACTTCTTCACTCCATATAATATCAGCTTTATTAAAAACCACTTGAGTCGGAGCATCAAGTCCGTCCCAGAAAAAAGCTGTTCGGAAAATATCGTATTTGTTGATTACGTTTTGCCAGGCTTTTTTAAACATGCGGGCATTGAGCTTTCCTTTTATATTCACACTTAACTGCTCCCTGTATGAAACAGACAATGGGTTGAGCAATGATTCAAAAAGCAATCCCTGTTGCAAAGGCGATAGCGGATATATGTCAGCAACATCAGGTAATGAATAACCGTTTTCTTTTATCTGCTCAGAAAGCACTTCCAGGTTATGTTCATTCAGAATAGAAACGGGAAAATCAACCGCGCTTATTCCGGCTGTTCCGGGCTGCAGGCAATGATTTATTAGCTTATTAAGGTTAGCCAGGAAGGATTTTGAAAGGTTATCTATTGTTTCATAGCTATGTTGATGCTTATCGTACTCAATCGCTATTTTAAGCCGTCCGTTAATGATGATTAAATTCACGCTCAATAAATGGGTGCGGTGATTGTTCTGACTTTGTTCAAATCCGCAATCAGTATCAGAAAACCTCCAGCCATTGTTAGCAGTTATTGAAGAATCACTTTGGCCCAGGTAATTAAATATAACCTGCGGGTGTTGCTTCATGCTGAATCTTTCCGGTTCATTTGAAAGGTATCGCAACAATCCATAACCAATTCCTTTATTAGGGATAGCTCTGTATTGTTGTTTTATCGATTGTAAAACCTCTCCTGAATTAGCATTTTCAGAAAGATGAAAAACTACAGGATATGCAGACGTGAACCATCCAACAGTGCGTGAAATATCTATATCATTTACCAGTTCTTCCCTTCCATGGCCTTCAAGTTCAATAAAAGCTGTATCACTTCTTGTCCATTGGTTAAGCGATTGGACAAATGCCGAAAGTAACACTTCCTGTATATGAATACGATAAGCAGCAGGAACAACTTTAATCAAGTCTTGTGTGCTGTTTTCGTCCAGATAGTGTGCTACAATACCCGTCGAATTTATTTTAAAATCCGTTATCTCTTCAACTGGAACAGGCTTTATTTCTAATGAACTGATCTTTTCCCAATACCTTATTTCATCCGAAGAGATGTCGTTTTTTGCATATCTGGTTATGGCGTTTATCCACTCTTTAAATGAATGAGTTTTTTCTGGCAGATTTGATGAAGGTGGATTATTAGTCAGATTGAAAAAATCTTCCAGTAAAATTCTCCATGAAACACCATCAACCACCAAATGATGAGCAATGAGCAACAGCCTCGAAGGCATGTTATCTCCCATGGTGAAGAATGCGGCTTTAAAGATTTTCCCATTTTCAAGGCTGAGCTTGGATTGCAGCTCGTTTGCTATTTCAAGGAATTGGCTTTCTTTTTCTTCATCCTGAGAATTACTTAAATCATAACTTACGAAAATTTCTTCCGGACTTTCAGGCATTATTTCCTGTATCCAGATATTACCCGTGTCCTTATAGAAACGAGCACGCAGGATATCATGATGTGCTATCAGTTTACCAAGTGCTTGTTCAATTATTCCTGTATCTGTTTTCTGATCAGTTTCTAACAAAGCCGCCTGGTTAAAGTGGTCGGGAAATGCAAATTCCTGACAAAAAAACCATTGCTGAATTGGTGAAAGCGGCACCTTTCCTACTATAGGGCCTTGTTCAGCAGTAGTTCTACTTTTTTCCTTTGCAACTGCTGCCAGGGAGGCAATGGTTTGATTTTCAAAAATATCCTTGGGTGTAAATTCGAGCCCGGCCGATCTTGCTCTCGATACAATTTGAATACTTAAAATGGAATCTCCACCAAGTTTAAAAAAATTATGATGGATACCCGCATTTTCAACTCCAAGAACGCTCTCCCATATTTCAGCAAGCTTTTTCTCCTGTGCATTGCGTGGTGCTGTATACTCATTTAATGTACGGACATTTCCTTTAGCATAAGCCTCGAGCGCTTTTTGATCTATTTTCCCATTTAGCGTTAATGGAATTTCTTCCAGCGTTATAATGCTATTGGGTTGCAGATAAACTGGCAATTTATCTTGTAAAAACTCCTCAAGTCCAATTTGGTCTTTGTTTATAACATCTTTATAAAGGGTTACAAAAGCTACAAGTCTTTGATGTCCATTAGCATCCTGTTGTACCTGTATTACTGCCTCCATAACTGAGGGGTGACTTTTCAGGGTGGCCTCAATCTCTCCAGGTTCAATCCTGAATCCTCTTAGTTTAACTTGCCTGTCAATACGGCCGATATAGCAAATGTTCCCGTCTGGCAGAAATTTAGCCAGATCACCAGAGCGGTACATTTTTGCATCAGTTTTTTTAGAGAAAGGATCATCAATAAACCGCTGTGCGTTAATTTCAGGTAGATTGATATACCCTGCTGCAATTCCAATACCGCTGATAAATAGTTCACCTGGTATTCCCGGTGGCAAGGGAAGCAGATTTTCATCAAGGATATAAATTGCTGTATTGCCTATAGGCTTGCCAATGTTCAATGGCCCTCCATCAGTATCACAAAGTGTAAGCGAAGCACAAACCGTATATTCTGTTGGGCCATATGCATTGATAAAATTGCGGCCTTCTCCCCATATACTCACTAATTCAGACTGACAAGCTTCTCCAGCAACTATTAAAGTTTTTAGAGATGGAAGTTTTGTATAAGGTAGTACCTTAAGTATAGATGGCGGGATTATCACATAGCTGATCTCTGTATTTTCCAGTAAAGAGATCAAATCTGGCCCAGGTAGCATTTTTGCTTTTGGAGCCATAACAACAGTAGCGCCCGCATAAAGACAAACAAATATTTCGGCAATCGAGGCATCAAAACTAAGTGAAGCAAATTGCAGCGTTTTGCTGTTTCCCCCAACTAAAAATCCTTTCCCTAACTCAATTGAAAGGTTTAATAAACCTATGTGACGCAGCATTACCCCTTTGGGGTTCCCTGTGGAACCGGAAGTATAAATTATATAAGCAAGTGATTCTGGGTTAATAACCCGGTTAATATGTCCGCCATGACTGTATGTTACGGCTTCCCTGGTATTAATAAATGGCAGGTCAAATCCTTTTAATATGTTCTCCTCTCCTGCCAGGAATTTTACCTCTGCATCAAGAAGCATAAAGCTTATCCTGTCCAATGGGTATTCCGGATCGATCGGTACGTATACCCCACCTGCTTTCATTATTCCGAGTATGGCTGATAATATGCGGATTGACCGGATAGCAATTACACCTACCCTATCTCCATTCCGCAAACCCTTGCTTAGCAAATAACCCGCGAAGTTGTTGGCTTCGTTTTCAAGCTGTTGGTAAGTAAGCGATGAGCCATCATATTCAAAAGCTATATGTCCTGGTTTTTCTTTAGCTATTTCAGCAATACGGTCTAATACAGTTTTATTTTCAGGTAAAGGATAATCTGTATTATTCCAATCGTAAACTATTTTCCTGTATTCGTTTTCATTTAGTAATGGCAGGGATTTTAAACTTTGCTTTGGATTTTCAGTCATTTTTTCTAAAAGACCGCAGAAGTGATTTGCCATCTGTTCAACAGTCGAATGTAAAAACAAATCATTGTTGTATTCCATTATTGCCTTTAACCCCGCAGGAGTATCCTCTACAGAAAGGTATAGGTCATACTTAGCTATTGGCCTTGTCAGATCCTTGGGAGCTATCTTTAATCCCGGAATTTCAAATGCAGGCATCGGCATGTTCTGCATATCAAAAGCTACCTGGAAGACAGGACTATAACTCATATCCCTTTCAGGCTGAATTTCTTCAATCACCTGGTCAAAAGGAATATCCTGATGAGCATAAGCTTCAAATGCCAATTGCTTTACCTGTTCAATCAATGAAAGAAAATTATCCGCATCCTCAAGATTTACCCGGTAAACAATAATATTAATAAAGAACCCTATAAGCGCTTCAGTTTCTTTGCGGTTACGGTTTGCTATTGATGAACCAATCAATAGCGTATTTTGACGGCCATATCTTGATAATAGCAATGAATAAGCCGAGAGAAGTGTCATGAACAAGGTTGCGCCCTGCTTGTTACTTAAGTTTCTGAGTTTTGTAGATAGCTCTGCAGAGAGTGCGAACCTATGGGCGCTGCCATTTTCAGTACGGATTGCAGGTCGTGGCTTATCAGTCGGAAGATCAAGGATAAAAGGTGCGCCAGATAATTTGTTTTTCCAGTAAGCTAACTGCGGTTCAAAAAAGTGTTTGTTTTTAAGCTCGCGCTGCCAGCTGGAAAAATCAGAGTATTGAATCGGTAATGATGGCAGCGATGAGGGTTCGCCTGATGAGAATGATTGATAAAGCGCGATTAACTCACCAATAAATACCCCTGAAGACCAGCCATCAGAAATGATATGGTGCATATTAACGGATAGTACATATTCATCTTCAGCGATCTTGAATAATATAGCTCTTATCAATGAATCGTGCTCCAGGTCGAAGGGTTTAGCTGCCTCATTAGCTATTAAGCCTTCCAAAGTATCATTTTCGGCAACTATAACAGGTATAATGAAAGGCTGTGCTTCCTTTACAAGCTGGTAGGCCTTTCCGTCAACATCATGGAAATTTGTTCTTAAAATCTCATGCCTGTTAATAATTTCGGTAAATGCGTTTTGCAAAGCCTTTTTATCAAGGCGACCATCAATTTTAATAGCCTCAGGAATATTATAAGAAGCAGATTGGCCTTCGAGCCTGTCAAGGAACCAAAGCCTTTGCTGGGCAAATGATAGTTGTGATCTTTCTTTTCCTGTTACACGAACAATAGGCGGGAAATCATTTTCAATAACACTCCCCTTTAATTTTTCTATTAATGAAGCTAATTGATCGATAGTTGGATTTTCAAGAACTTCTTTTACACCAATATTAACCTTGAAAGCGCCGCGGATACGCGAGGTCATTTGGGTGGCATTTAGCGAGTGCCCGCCCAATTCGAAGAAATTATCAAATATTCCTGGCTTTTGTATTTTTAATATCTCAGCCCATATTGCGGCTATTATTTCCTGAACCGGTTTACCTGGAGCACTATATTTCGTGGTTGTTGCGGCAATCACTTTCAAACCATTGAGCAGTGCTTTTTTGTTAGTTTTCCCGTTAGATGTAAGCGGGAAATCATCAACAACCTGGTATTGCGCAGGCAGCATATAAGCCGGCAAGTGCCGTTGTACGGTTTTCTTTAAATCTTCCAGTTTAAATGAACTAAGCTCCGCAACTTTAACAAAAGCAACAAGGTTTGTTTCCTGTGAGCTATTCTTAACCGGCAATACAACAACATCAATAACACCGGGATATTTATTAATATGGCTTTCTATTTCCCCGGGTTCTATACGATAGCCCCTTACTTTTACCTGGTCATCGCCCCGGCCAAAATATTGGATATTGCCATCTTCAAGCCAGCACCCGATATCTCCGGTACGATAAATCTTTTTCCCAGCTTCAAATGGAGAATCTATAAACCGTAAAGCTGTCTGCTCAGGTTGCCTAATATATCCTTCAGCGAGACAGGTACCGCCGATATAAATCTCTCCTTTTATTCCTGTAGGGATAGGCATCATTGCTTCATTCAGGATATAAATGGAAGTATTGGCAACAGGCTTACCTGCGTTTATATTACCAGTTGAAACGGCAGTTGCTGTACACCCAATGGTGGCCTCTGTTGGGCCATACTCATTAAAAATAATTACTCCCGGCCATTTATCATTTACAATCTGCATATGTTCTTCTTTTAACGCTTCACCGCCAGCTATCAACGTATGCAACTTATTATTTCCTTCGGGGATATCTTTCAGCAATGTTATATGCGATGGGGTTAGCTTTACTGTATCGAGAGTTCCTTCCGGGCCAAAAACATCCTCCATAATTAACCCAATCTCAGTCTCCCCATATATTTTTATGGTTTTCCCTTTTGAAAGAGGAATAAAAATACTTGAAAGCGTAAGATCGAAAGCCGGCGATGTAAATAGCGGAAAATCGCCGCCATCAGGGTTTTGAGTAAAATAATAGTCATCTGCCCAAACAATATAATTAAGCAGACTTAAATGATTTATTTTAACCCCTTTAGGTTTTCCTGTAGAGCCCGAAGTATAAATTATATAAGCCAGATCTTCAGGATTTGGGGCAATATTTTTCAGCCCCTGCTGTAACGTTATAATTGTATTATTGATAATTTTTGGGTCGATGACGATGAGAGACCCTTTTTCAACTTCTTCTACCAAATCAGAATTCTGACTGATCAATATCTTTACCCTGGCATCTTTAATAAGAGAGTGGATGCGTTGATGAGGTAATGAGGTATCGATTGGTAAAAAGGCAGCACCTGCTTTCATGATGCCCAGTATAGAAACTATAAGATCAATGCTTCTTTCCTGCAATACAGCTACAATGTCGCTTTTTGCTAAACCTTTGGAAAGCAACACATAACGCATCACATTTGCCTGATGGTCTAATTGCTGGTAAGAAATAGATTCATCTCCACAAACAATAGCAATGCTATCTGGGGCCTCCTTTATGCGGTTGTTGATAAGATCGAGTACTGTTTGTCCTGATGGAATTGCGGTTGATGTATTATTAAACCTGATAAGTACTTCTTCCCTTTCAGTTTCACTTAAGATGGAAACCCTTGCAGGTACCTGCTGAGGATTATTTAAGATGGAACGAATGGCAGTCTCAAGATGACTAAAGAGTTTTTCTATTTCCTTTTGCTCAAAACTATCCTTAAAATAATTCATTTGAAACCTCAGTACCGGGCCTCGTGGAATTATCATTAAGGTTAGCGGGTAATTTGTTTCTTCAAATGATTTTACATTTTTAATTTCTAATCCGTGAAAACCTTGCTGGGCAGCTGCATCAAAAGGATAATTTTCAAAAACCAACAAACTCCTGAATAAAGGCATGTCGCCCGAAACATCCGATGCTTTTTTGATATCAACTAAAGGTGTAAAAGAAAACTCGTTCCTTTCGTTGTTCTTGTTTTGAAGATCTTTTAGCCATGTAACAATGTCTGTGTTCCGATTTATATTAACTTTTACAGGCAATGAATTGATAAAAAGCCCGACTATCGATTCTACATTTTGCAGTTCAGGTGGGCGACCGGAGACCGTTGCACCAAAAACAACTTCATTTTCACCACTATAAGTACCAAGTAATATTGACCATGCTCCCTGGATTAAAATATTGGTTGTTATCCCGGCATGCTTCGTCCATTCAAAAATTTCTTTCGATAGCTTCGGCGAAAGATCATGTGTATATTCGGCATAGCCATGGCTGACATGATTTTTATCCACTAAAATAGCATCGCCAATACCTAATGATGTTGGCGTATCAAATCCTGCCAGTTCTGTGCTCCAAAACTCTCCCGCCTTTTTATGATCCTGCTTGCCAAGCCATGAGATATAATTTTTAAAAGGTGGAGTAGCCTGAAATTGTATTGATTTATGTATTACAAGCGCCTCATACCTTTTGAAGAGTTCATCCAGAATAATACCCGAACACCAGCCATCCATAAGCATATGGTGATGGCTCCAGATAAATTTCCACGATTTTTCTGTGGTCCTAACAAGCATGCAGCGCATTAGTGGCGCCTGTTCGTGATTAAATCCTTTCCTGCGATCATCACGCAGCAGCAGTTCGAATTTTTCTGCAATTTTAGTTTGATCGAGTCCGCTCCAGTCGAGTGTTTCCCAAGGTAATGTGGCAGTTTTGAGTACCACCTGTACCGGTTTATCAAGTCCGTCCCAATGAAATGAAGTACGAAAAACAGGGTAGCGATTAACTATTTCCTGCCATGCCTGCTTAAATTCCTGTAGCTTAATTTCCCCTTCAAACTCACAACTAACCTGCTCAAAGTAAGCTTCAGAATCCGGCTGCGCCAACTGGTGGAACAACATGCCTTCCTGCATTGGCGAAAGAGAATAAATATCTTCTATCAGATCTTTGTTCATCACCTGTTTAAAATTTAAATTGAGAAAAAAGATGATCAAGCTGATCTTGTTCTAATCCAGCTTCGGGAAAATCAGATGGCGTATATCCTCCGGCTTCATTGTTAAGGCAGTGAGCTGTCAATTCATTTAATGCAGTTATATAGTCGGCGGCAAGTTTTTTAATTGTAAGTTCTTTATGGACTTGAGGACAATAGATCCAGTCAATAATTAATCGGTCATCAATAACAATAGCATTAATTTCAATGAGATATTTACGTTTTGCTTCCGCATCCTGATCATTGCCTGTTGGGTGTGTTGAAATTCTCCATTCCGAAGTTCCCGGCAATGCCTGGGCAGATTGCCCCAAATAGTTAAAGATCACTTCCGGTTGTTGCAGGTGTGCCAGGCTTTTCTTTATATAGCCTTCCTGGTTGCCATATTTTATAAGGCCGTAACCAACCCCATTATTAGGGATGCTTCTTAACTGTTCTTTTACTGATGTAATTATTGATGATGTCCCGTTTGCATCATTCAATTCAAGCAAAACCGGATAAATTGACGTAAACCAGCCAACTGTTCTGCTTACATCTACATTGCCAAAAACCTCTTCTCTGCCATGGCCTTCCATTGCAATCAATAAATTCCTGCGGCTTGTATATTTATTAAAGGCTATCAATAACGCTGAAAGGAGCAGGTCATTTACATTGGTATTATAGGCTGTATGAGCAGTTGATATTAAAGCTTTAGTAACCTCTTCATCAAGTTGGTTTGAGTAAGTTTGAGAGTTTTTTATCGTATTATCTGCTTTGCCTCCATCCATGTCCACCGTTAGTGGGCTCGCCTCCATGCGGTTTTCACTTATCCAGAATGGTACTTCTTTTGCCAGTTCAGGCGATGAAGAGTAAGATAATGCTGCCGAAGCCCAGGCTTTAAATGAAGATGTTTTTTTAGGCAGATCTATCTTCTTACCTGAATTTAGTTGTGAGTAGGCTGTTGATAAATCCTCTAATAAAATTCTCCACGATACTCCATCTACTACCAGGTGATGAGCTACCAAAAACAGCATGGATTCATCACCAAAATTATAATACCTGGCTTTTAAAACCGTCCCGTTAAATATATCAAGAGATCTTTGTAGTTCATTTATGTCTTCCATCAAACTGGTTTGTATTTCAGTTTGAGAAAGGCTGTCAAATTCTTTAGTGCCAAAACTTGATATTACATCTTCTACTTGTTGAATGTACTCTTCATAATTATCGCCATTTATTTTTAAGCGCATCCTGAGCATATCATGATGCGTAATAATTTTTAATAACGCAGTTTCAAAATATGCAGGGTTAAAATCCCTGCCTACCTTTAATAAAAGAGATTGGTTATAATGAGAAGCCTTGTTAAACTGTTGCTCAAAGAACCACTTATGAACAGGTGTAAGCTGAATATTACCAGAAACAGGACCCTGCTCTATTGCTACTGGAGCCACTTTTTCTGCAACCGAGGCTAAACCAGCAATGGTGAGCTGTTTAAACAATTGTTTCAATGTTATCATAATTCCTTCGCGGTTTGCGCGCGAAACGATCTGGATCCCGATGATAGAATCGCCTCCAATGGTGAAGAAATTATCTGTTACACCTACTTTTTCTTTACCCAGTACTTCTTTAAAAATATTTACGAGGGATGTTTCAATGTCTGAAACAGGAGCTGTATAATCTTCTTCATTATTATCTCCTATCTCAATTGTAGAAAGTTTTTGGCGGTCAATTTTAAAATTGGGCGTAAGCGGCATCTCCTCTATTCGAGTGATGAGCGAAGGCACCATATAAGCAGGGAGTTTTTTAAAAAGTGCTTTTTCTATTTCTTCAGATTGCAGCTCCCCGTCAACAGACACATAAAATGCGGCAAGACTAACACTTTGATTATTGAGACGCGTAACTACCGCAGCCTCTTTAATACCTGCAATTTCAAGTAAGGTACTTTCTATTTCACCTGTCTCAATCCGGTAACCTCTTATTTTTACCTGACTATCTTTCCGGCCCACATATTTCAAGTTTCCGTCCTGTAACCATAAGCCAAGATCTCCAGTACGATATATTTTTTCACCCTCAACAAAAGGAGAATCCAAAAACACAGCATCGGTGAGCTCTGGCTGTTGATAATAGCCATTTGCCAGCCCTGCTCCACCGATATAAATTTCGCCAACTGCGCCTTGGGGTAAAAGCTTTTCGTTTTTATCGAGTATATAAATTGAAGTGTTGGCAATAGGGCGGCCTATAGTAATATTGCCCAGGCTTACTTCTGCAACTGTACAGCCAACAGTAGCTTCTGTAGGGCCATATTCATTAAAGATTTTTATATGTGGCCATTTGTTTTTAACCAGCAAAACATGATCTTCCCTTAAAGCTTCACCGCCAACAATTAAAGTGCGCACATTAGTTTTACCTGAAGTAATATCCGTCAATAGTGTAATATGCGATGGCGTTAATTTCAGGGTATCAATTTTGCTGTTTCCGTTAAAAATTTCAGCCAGCACTTCTCCTGCATCATTGTTGCTAAAAATTTCAATTTGTTGCCCTTTTATTAATGGAATAAAAATTGAAGTAATAGTAAGATCAAATGAAACAGAGGTAAATAAAGGAAAGCTGCCACCTTCGGGATTATGTTGGAAATAATATTCCTTTGCCCAGTTCAAATAATTAAAAGCGCTTGCGTGACTTATTGCGACTCCCTTTGGTTTACCTGTAGAGCCTGAAGTAAAGATCATGTAAGCCATCGACTTATTTTCTATTACAATATCAGATCCTTCAGTAATTTCCGGCAGGTCGTCTAACTGCAGATCAATCGCAAATATATTTCCGGTGAAAAATGGTATATCAAATAAAAAACTGGAGGTTGTTATCAGGGTTTCTGCACCAGATGCAGTTATCAGGTATTCAATTCTTTCTTTTGGATATGATGGATCAATTGGCACATATGCCGCACCCGATTTAAGTATTCCCAAAATCCCTGTTATTGATAAATCCGACCTTTCTGTCATCAAGGCGATGGTCGAACCAGGATTTAGCCCAAGTTCCTGATGGAGGTACTGCGCCAGTTGAGAACTTTTAATATCCAGTTCTTTATAAGAAACACTTTTTCCTTCAAATACAAGAGCTGTATTTTCAGGATAGAGTTTTACTGTTTCTCTAAAAAGATCAATTACAGTTTTGTTATTCTTTTCACACCGTGACGGGTTTAGGTTCAATAAATATTCCACTTCATCATGTGTTAAAATTTCAATGGAAGAGACAGGGATATTAATGTCGTTAAAAGCATTTTCCAGCTGATTTAAGTGCCCCTGCAATAATTTGGCTCTGTATTCAGAGAATATCAGAGGATCGTACTTAAAGCTTATCCTATATAATTCCGGGTCAATATTTATTTCTATGTCAAATTGCTGCTTTGTAAGTTGTACATGCAGGTTACTGGTAATTAATATATTGGAAATAATAGTATTCCCTAATCCAAAATTCTCCTTCGCTAATTGTTCAAAAGGGTAATCAGCATAACTAAAACTATCTTCAATAACCTGGATAGAATTACTTAAAAAATCTTTTAAAGTGTCATTATCTCCTTGTTGTAATACAAGCGGGAATGTTCCAGCATTTTGTGTGGA
>JABDFZ010000050.1:0-1167 GCA_013286325.1 Bacteroidota bacterium
CAATCCCTGGGTATCCGTTACTATAAAGTAGATGCTGATAAAGGATTTACCCTTAACGGGGAACACCTCGATCTGCATGGTGTGGGGTTTCATGAAGATGTTGAAGGCAAAGGATCGGCATTGGATACAGTAGATTACAATAAAGATATGCAGCTGATTAAGGAAATTGGTGCAAATGCTTTGCGTTTAACACATTATCCGCATGGTAAATATTTTTATGACCTATGCGATAAAAATGGACTGGTTGTTTGGTCGGAAATACCTTTTGTAGGCCCGGGAGGTTATAGCGGAGATGGTTACATTAAAAGCGGGGCTCTGGAAGAACAAGTGAAGCAGGTTCTTACTGAGACAATCAGGCAAAACTATAATCACCCCTCTATATTGTTCTGGGGATTGTTTAATGAATTAAAGCTTGACCATGATGACCCGGTACCATTTTTAAATCAGCTGAACCAACTGGCAAAAAAAGAAGACCCCACAAGGCTTACTACATGTGCTACTTTTTTGGATAATGATAAATTTAACGATGTAACTGATCTGATAGCATGGAATAAATATTATGGCTGGTACGATGGTGAATTTAAAGAAATAGGCATTTGGGCAGATAAAACACATAGCCAATTCCCCAATAAACCTTTTGGTGTAAGCGAGTATGGCGCAGGTGGCAGCCCTTTTAAGCACACCGAAAACGATGATAAACCTGCTGCTGACGGTAAATTCCACCCGGAAGAATGGCAAACCAGTTATCACGAAGCAAACTGGAAGGAACTTAGCAAAAGGCCTTTTGTTTGGGCTAAATTTGTATGGGCGCTGGCTGACTTTGGATCTTCCATACGTAAAGAAGGCGATGCTCCCGGAATTAATGACAAAGGCCTGGTTACTTATGACAGAGGTGTTAAAAAGGATGCTTTCTACTTTTATAAAGCTAATTGGAACAATGAGCCTATGCTGTATATCACAGACCGCCGTAACATTAGTCGAAATAAACCTTTAACAACAGTGAAAGTTTATAGCACGGTTTCAAACGTGCGGTTAATAGTGAATGGGATAGCTTTGAAGAGTGCTTCTCCAGATCAATTTCATATCATTTGCCCAGTTCTCATTTTTAGTATAAGCTACTTCATTATACTGGATCAACGTATGGTCGCTGCTGTGCGGCCAAATTGC
>JABDFZ010000050.1:1177-23025 GCA_013286325.1 Bacteroidota bacterium
AAGGGGGCTAATAAAATCGAAGTCAGGGGTGGTTCCGGGGAAAATGTACTGAAAGACTCGTGCGAGTGGATCCTGGAGTAAATAATGAATATTAGTTTTAACGGAATGAAGAAAATATTAGCGATACTGATTTTAGGGTGTAATGTACTGTGTGCATTTAGTAAAACTTATTACGTTGATAGCAAAACAGGTAATGATGTTAATGATGGCCTTAGCAGCAATAAACCCTGGCAATCGTTAAGCAAAGTGAATCAACACGGTTTTACTGCAGGAGATAGCATTCTGTTTAAACGCAGCGAAACATGGGAAGGACAATTAGCACCAACAGGCTCGGGTATGGCCGGCAAACCGATAGTTTTTAGCGCGTATAGTCAAGGCGCTTTGCCTGAAATTAAAGCGGCTGGGCGTTTCAGGGATGCCTTGCTCATTAAAAATATGCAATACATCGTGGTAGAATACCTGTCTTTATCAAACTTTGACAGTGGCATTGTTTCCCAAAAGACAGGACCAACCGGGGTGCGGATTTTGGCTGAAAACATTGGCACACTGCATAATATCCGCCTTGCGTATTTATATATTCACGACATTAATGGCGACAATAAAAAAGGTTCGGCAGAAGGATGTGGTATATTTTGGGATTGCCAGGGCCCTATGCGTAGTAATATTGAGCATTTGTTAATTGAAAACTGCACATTGGAGCACGTTGATCGCAACGGCATCCGGGGTAATGGTACCTTTGGTATCCGAAGCAACTGGTTTCCCAATAAAGACCTTGTCATTCGCAATAGCACATTGAAGGATATTGGCGGCGATGGTATTGTTATTAAGGCTTTTGATACAGCTTTAATTGAGCATAACAAGTTATTCTATTTCCGCACCCGGGCTATAGATAATGCTGTGGCAATTTGGCCGCACAGCAGCGACCATACGTTGATCCAGTATAATGAAGTAGCTTATACTAAAAATGAGAACTGGGCAAATGACGGTCAATCGTTTGATATTGACGGCAATTGTCGCAACACTATTATCCAATATAATTATAGTCATGATAATGATGGCGGTTTTGGGTTGGTGATATCAGATGTTATTAATAAGGATAATGTTAAGACCACAGGCAATATCATTCAATATAATTTGAGCGTGAATGACGGTTTAAAACGCAAACGGTTGTTCAATTTTGCCGGGATTACAGATAGCACAACTGTAAAAGGGAATATATTTTATAATGATTCGGAAATGGAATATACAACTGAGATTGTCGATATGGATGGCAAACCGGTAAATCTTTATTTCGAGGATAATTATTTTTATTATCCAGGCAAAACTTTTGGAGTTTTTAGCCAGGCACCTAAAAAGTATGCGCAAACATTTTTTGTAAACAACCGCTTTGCTGGCGCCATAGTTGGTCGTGATAATATTCCTAATATTAAGGAAGGAAGTAAGCCAAAAAGACGGTTAACAGGAAAGCCTGTTACCGCATTTCCATGGAAATATATGCCAAATAAATTAAAGAAGCAGATTGAATCCTTTCCGGAAAATTTATACAATTCAATTATCTGGCAGGCTGCTAAATAATCATTACATAAATGAGGTGTCATCAAAAACATTATCAGGCCAGGTGCTTTAAGCCTTATATGGATTATTTTTTCTGAAACAGAGGTATTGGATAGATTTTTAGATCAGCTAAAAATTCTCTAATTTTATAAGAGGGGTAATGAAATGAAATTAGTTGTAGCGGTGTTCTTTTCTTTTTTATTCCTTTCCTTATTTGGATATAGCCAGCATATTGTTTTTGAAAACCTGACTGCAGACGATGGGTTGTCACAAAATTCAGTCTTAGCCATTGTGCAGGATAGCCGCGGATTTATGTGGTACGGCACACAGCATGGCCTTAATAAATACAACACGCGCAACTTTAAAATTTATAATAACGATCCAGCCGATAAGTCAAGCCTTTCATCAGATTATATTACTTCATTATTACTAGATTCTCATCAGGTACTTTGGGTAGGTACCCGCAACGGCTTGAATCGTTACAATCCCGAAACTGATAACTTTGAAAGGATCAACCTGGGGCGGGCGCAAACCGTAAACAACCAGGTTATTAGCTGCATTTACGAAGATCGGAAAAAGAACCTGTGGGTATGGTGTACGGAAGGTTTAAAGCGGCTGACAGACCGGGCAACAAATAAATTTGTACCGGTGCAATTACCCAATGCTGTAGCAGGGTTGTATGGTAATAACACACATGTCATATTTCAGGATCATTTAGACATATATTGGTTAGGATCATCTTCAGGTCTTACACAAATGACCTCGCACCGGAATAGTTTTAGCTATAAGATATACCAGCAAAAAGCAGATCAGCCTAATAGTTTAAGCGATAATTATGTTACCGCAATTAATGAAGATCACGCTGGAAATTTGTGGATCGGCACGTTGCATGGGGGAGTTAACTTATATAATAGAAGTAATGCCACATTTAGCCGTTTTTTAAGTAGTACAAGCAGTAACGGGCCAGTTAACAATAACGTTAGAACCTTAAGTGTTGATAGGCCCGGGAAAATATGGATAGGAACACAGGCCGGGCTAAGCATTTTGGACCCGATAACACATCAATTCGTTTCCTATAAACACGATCCTGAAAATAAAAACAGCTTAAGCCAAAACTCCATTTACAGCATTTTTATCGACCAGGACAATACGGTATGGATTGGTACCTATTGGGGCGGCATCAATATGATTGCCAATCATAACAATACCTTTTTAACTTTTCAAACTGCCCGTTATCATTCCTCTATTAATAACAATGTGGTGAGTGCGATAGCTGAAGACGCCTTCCATAACCTTTGGATAGGTACAGAGGGGGGTGGCCTGAATTATTTTAATCGTAAAACAGATGTGGTTAATACCTACCAAAACAAGGTAAATGATGCTTTTTCATTGGGTTCCAATCTGATCAAAGTGGTTTACATTGATAAAAATCAAAATGTTTGGATTGGCACCCATGGTGGAGGGCTCAATTTATACAATGCTTCAACCCATAACTTTACGAGATACTTATACAAGGAGAATGATCCCGTTACCCTGGGGTCGGAAGTGTTGAGAATATTTGAGGATTCGAAAGATAATTTTTGGATTGGAACTCAAAACGGATTACTGGCCTTTCGAAGAAACGACAAGCAACTACGGTATATTGGCAGCCCTTTGGAAAGTAAGATAGGCCGTAAATCCGTCAACGCATTGTTGGAAGATAAAGATAAAAATCTATGGATAGGTACCAATAAAGGCCTGTTTGTGGCATCGTACTCTTCCGGGCAATTACAGGATTTTAAATTGTTAGGGAGTCAAGCTCTATTATCAATAAATACTTTGCATTTAGATAAAAGAAACAGACTGTGGATAGGTTCTTATTACGGAGGGTTGGCCATGTATGATAAGGACCGGAAAGACTTTGTGATTTATACAGAAAAAGAAGGATTGGCAAATAACAATGTGCTTAGCATTTTGGAAGATGAAGGCAACCTGTGGATAAGTACAAGTAATGGTTTATCCAAATTTAACATAGCCGCAAAAACCTTCAAAAACTACACTAAAAATGATGGATTAGGCGGCAACACATTTAATATCAATTCTTGCAATAAATCGGAAGATGGAGAGATGCTTTTTGGTGGATTTAACGGTTTAACAAGTTTCTTTCCTCTGCAAATTGAAGATAATAATACGCCGCCACCGGTTATCATCACTTCATTAAAGCTATTTAACAAACCTGTACCAATTGAACCAGCCGGTAAAATATTAACCAAGGATATCAGCTTAACGCGTAACATTGTTTTTTCACATGCCCAAAACGTTTTTACCATTGATTTTGCAGCATTGAACTATATTAAATCTGAAAAGAACAGGTATGCATACGAATTAGAGAACTTTGATAAAGACTGGGTCTACACAATTATCCCTTCTGCTCCCTATACTAATTTACCCCCGGGGGATTATACCTTTTTTGCTAAGGGAACTAATAATGACGGTGTTTGGGGGAAGGCTGCAATTTTGCATATTAAGGTAATGCCACCATTTTGGGGGACTATATGGGCTTATTGCTTGTATGTGTTGTTTATCGGCGGCCTGATATTTCTTTTAGCACGCTTTTTTATTCTAAGGTCTTTATTAAAAAAGGATAAAGAATTAACACAATTAAAGTTGAATTTTTTTACTAATATTTCTCATGAAATCCGCACCCACCTTTCTTTAATATTTGGCCCGGTTGAAAAACTAATACTTCATGGACAAGCTGATATAGAAAACGCAAAAGAACTACATATCATAAAAAAGAGCTCTGATAGCTTGCTCCAACTCGTTAACGAATTGATGGATTTTAGAAAAGCAGAAACGGGCAACCTTAAACTTCGTGTATCAGAAGATAACATTGTACCTATGCTGTATGAAATATATAATTCTTTTTATGATAAATCCGTATCAAGAAATATAGCCATCGATTTCATCGCATCGTCCGAAAATATTCAACTTTATTTCGATAGGGTTCAATTAGAAAAAGTGTTTTTTAATTTAATTCACAATGCATTTAAATTCACCTACGATGGCGGCCGCATCAAAATCATCATCGAAGAAAAAAAAGATACAGTTACAATTACCATAGCTGACAATGGTAAGGGTATAGCGCCCGAAAATTTAAAAAACTTATTCAAAAATTACTTCCAGGAAAATGATCATGAGAAACAGAATACGGGTTATGGTATTGGCCTTGCACTTGCCAAAAGCATTATAGAATTACATAAAGGTTCAATTGTGGTTGAAAGTGAAACCTCGCCGGATGGCAACAACACCACCTTTGAAGTTACATTACAAAAAGGGACTGGCCATTTTGGAAATGCAACTTTAATGAAATCTTCTATTAACAATGATACTTCAGGTCTGTACATGGAAAAAGCAGACGAAGATTTTGCAACCCAGGGTTTGATACTTGATGATGGACACAGACCATCAACCGATAAAGAGAAGCTTATTTTATTGGTTGAAGATAACGCTGACATTCGGTCTTTTATAAATAACTCGCTGCGGGGTTATTACAAAGTTATTCAAAGCGTGAACGGCCTTGAAGGGTGGAAATCGGCAACAGAATGTATTCCCGATATAATCATCAGCGACGTAATGATGCCTGAAATGGATGGATTTGTCCTTTGCAATAAATTAAAAACCGACGAAAGAACAAGCCATATACCTGTAATTCTTTTAACTGCAAAAACCATGAGCGCAAACCATATTAACGGGCTAAAAATGGGTGCAGATGTTTATTTAACTAAGCCATTTAGCGTGGAAGTTCTGTTGCTGCAAATAAGCAATCTTTTAAAGCTAAGTGAAAAAATTCGTGAAAGTCTTAGCCAGCAGTTAAATGCGAACTATGATGGTGTGCCGGTTAGATCTCTTTCTCATTTACAAAATAACAATGCGACGAAAGAATTATTAAATTCAATAGACAATGAATTTTTGATAAAAGTAATAAGCATAATAGAGGAAAATATAGATAGCCTGCGATTTGGAGTTCCGGATTTAGCCAGGGCTGTCGCAATGAGTCAACCAATATTATATAGAAAACTACACATGCTTACAGGTATGCCCGTTAATGACTTTATTAAATCAATTAAAATGAATAATGCGGTTATATTACTTCAAAGTAAACGCTACAATATTAATGAAATAGCTTATATGGTAGGGTTTAGCGATCGCAAATACTTCAGTAAGGAATTCAAAAAAAGATTCGGAAAAACACCAAGTGAGTTTTTATTTTGAAATTTAAAGAAGTGCTTACCCCCTATCTCCCATTTTCAAGCCTGATCATCCTTCCGGATGGCTGGTATATATTTCCTGGAGTTATCCAATTAGTCTAGTGCTGTTTAATTGCTGTAGTGGTGATATCCCGCTTACTGGCATATTTGTCTATCCGATTTTCGCTCCAAGTCTATAATAGGGTGCAAGTTCGATATGCCATATGCCTGCTTTTTACTTTTGAGTTCAGAGACTTTAGTGGTTTTTAATATCCGGTCATTAATCCAGCCTATAAAATAGAACTGCATTTTCTCCCCAGACGCTCTGTTTATCCGTTTCAGCAAGTTGATCCATAAAGGTGCCCGCAACCTCCAACTATTTATTGAATTTTAACCGCCATTTAATTATCCGGCTTTCGTTGCTAGTGATCACTACCCTCAACCAACCCTTTTCCGGTAAAACTTTGATAGTTACCCCGGCAGGGTTTTCAATAACAGAAGCTGCAGCTAGTTTCCATTTCGCCCCATCATTCATTCCGGCTATACGCAGTTCGTATCTATCACCGGCAATTATTTTACTGGTTCCTAAAAGCGATCCGGCTTTCCATTCTTCCTTAAGCACATCGATCATGCCTTGAGTAATATGTTGTGATGTAGAAACAAGTACCGGATGATCTGATTTTTCGCGCACAGCTATTACCTTGCATGATTCGGAAGGAAGTTCCCATTCAAATGAACCTTTTATATCGGAGAGTGGCTTGTTTTCCCAAAAATCAAAGGCATAGTAACGTGCATTATCTTTGAGCCCGGCTCTGCTCAAAGTCGTACCAATTTTTTGAGTACTGGCTTCCCAATTAAACAACCCCAATATATTCCTGCTTGTACCCGACTTTTTATCTGTTGCGATCCAAATTGAAGGAAGCATTTTATCAAAAGCATCTACCGGCCGGGCAATCCCGGTATGCGAAGCCATGCAACGCTTCATGATCTCTATTCTATCTGATGGCAAGTTTGGAAGCCAGTCACTGCTTAGAAAAAATTGTCCAGAAATAGCAACAAAAGATGGAAGCAGTCTGGCCCTTGTCAGGCTGCCGATTCCTTTGCTGGCACCGTCAGCCGTCGATTTACCGCTCTCTCTTAACATGGATGGGTCGGGATCGTTCCACCAAACTCTTCCGTTTAAAAAATAGAGCCGGGAAGCACGGATTGCACCAGTACGGATACTTTGACCGTCATGATTAAAATCGGGACCGATACGCATGGAATTAACCAGGCCCATGGACGCACCAAACGACCTCATATTCTGACTGACACAGCAACCCGAAAGAAACACATTTTCACCAACAGCTCTCCTTATTATTCTTAACCCATCCCGATATGCTTCTATCTGTGTTTTAAGTGGGTTAAATAAAGGTTTGCAATTTCCAATGCTATCATTTTTGTAACCATCGTTAATATAAACCTGCTCGGTAACCGTACCTGTCCATAGTCCGTCCATTTTAAAATAATCGAACCCCCAGTTATGTAGTGTACTTGCATAATCGGCAATATGTTTCTGAACTTCCGGGTTAGTCAGATCAAGCGAGGTTCCACCCCATGTTGTTTCGAAAGGTTTTCCATTAGTTCTCTGTGCAAACCAATATTGATGGTCTTTATATTCCGGATCCTGATGGTTTCGGCTAAAAGGCATCCACCATATTCCAGCAGTCATACCGGCATCTTTTATGGCTTTAGTAGTAGCAGAGAAACCATTGGGATAGCCTCCGTTAGGGTCAACGCGGTTAAACCTTCTGTGAGGTCCGTTATATTGATTTCCCGCTTGCCATTGATCGTCAATTTGAAGTACCGTCAGCCCAAAAGGCTTTAATTGATCTTTAATGAAACGGGCTAATTCAATAGTGGCTGACTCATTGCCTGCACCTCCGTTTTTTTCAGAATACCATGTACAATAAACGGCACTCCTGGGCTTTAGCCTGATGTTTTGTTTTTTGGCAATCGCCTCTGCGAATTGTTCCTCTCCCAGGCGGGCATCGTCAAAATAACCTACTACCAGTGTTTCGGCATCTTCGCTCTCTCCAATTGGCAGGCGGAAATGACCATAGTCGATCTGTGATTTTACTTCAATTAAATTGTTTTTAACTTGAGAAAATAATACGCCGCTTCCTTTTTCATTGGTCAGCCAACCGGCAACAACTCCATTTCGCGATACGGGGTCAACAGTTGTAAGAAACACATAGCTACCAGGATTCTTATCAGGGTCAAGCAAACCACCAGTCCCAAGCGTTTTCAACTCAATAACCGGTTTACCAAGATCAACCAAAAACGAAACCGGGTTAAGCCTGGGGATATCGACAAAGCTGTTACTTGTATTTTTTACCCTTTGTTTTATAAATACAAATGGTTGTGATACATATAGGGCAAGAGAAATTGAGGTACCATCGGTATTCGTTGCAATTAAAGCCTCACCTTTACCAAAGGTGGGGTCAATAACATTTTCTTTTGTGACGTTAACAAAATCAACACCCAATACAATATCCTTTACAACCCTTTTTCTGGTAGGTTTCGACGTCATGTTAAAACTATGCGTTTGGGGGTTAAAAACCACAATCAAAAATGAATTACTGATCTGGTTATTGCTATTACTCAGAGCGGAAAAACTAATAGGAGCTGCTTCGCACCGTTGAAAGGCCAGGAAAATAAAAGCGATTATTGATAACGAAAGTAGAAAAGGTCTGTTCATTATATTTTAAATTATAGTTTACTTTTATTGATTAAATAAGAAGATTTATTGAAGTCTCACGATGTTCTGTCTAAAAAAACAGTAATTAATTAAGGTTCATTATCATGCTCATTTTAAACGTGATGATAAGATTTCTTTGACTTCACCATTTACCCGAAGCTTTACTTTTACAGGCTCTTTAGAGTAAATTTGATAAAAGATAACTTTTCCATTAGCCCATTTGCAGTTAACTGTAAATCCTCCTCGTGCCTTAAGCCCATAAAAGGCTCCTTCAGCTGCCCATTTTTTTGGAATAGCAGGCAACAATTGTATTTCTCCTGCCTGGCTTTGCAAAAGCATCTCGGCAATGGCCCCACTTATACCAAAATTTCCATCCAATTGAAAAGGGGGGTGATTGGTAAAAAGGTTCGGCAGCGTATTGTAAGTAAGTAACCCTCTGATCATCATACCAGCTTTTTCGCCATCTCCCAGGCGTGCCCACAATGCACAACGCCAGGCCCATGTCCATGATCTCCTGCTATCGCCAACTGTTGATTCAAGTGTAAATGGTGTATTGATATTTTTTCCATAGTTGCCACTCCTGCTCCGCAATGAAATAATTGCTGCTTTGGCCAGTTCAGGCGCTTCATTTAAACTAATCTGGTGTCCCGGATAAACAGCAAACAGATGCGATGTATGGCGATGCTGATCGTCAGGGTCATCCCTATCCGCTTGCCATTCTTGCAGCTGTCCCCATTTACCAATTTTGTTCGGTGCGAGATGGGCTTGCATGCCTGCAATTTTATTCTGATAATCAACATCAATATTTAATGCTTTCGCAGCCTCCACATAATTTTGAAAAAGATCCCAAACCAGTTGCTGATCGTGCATTACACCATCCTCCCGGGGGCCATGTTCGGGTGACCATCCATTAGGGACCATCAATGTTCCGTCGGGCATTACCTTCAAACGATCCTCCCAATACTGGCAAATTTCTTTTAGTATGGGATAAGCAATGTTTTTCAGGTAAGCCTGATCATTTGTAAATGCCCAATGTTCAAAAACATGATGTGCATACCAGGCACTTGCGGGGATATTCCATTCCCAGCCGTTGCCTCCAAAAATATTCTGACTCGTACGAGCAGTCCACCCCCTGGTATTTTGCCCAAATGCTTTACGCGTTGCAATCCTGCAGGGTTCCTCCGCAGCAACAATAAAATCAATCAAAGGGATGTGACATTCAGATAAATTCGTGGTTTCGGCCGACCAGTAATTCATTTGAATGTTGATATTGTTATGATAATCACTTGCCCATGCTGGTGTGTTACTATTATTCCATAAGCCCTGTAAATTGGCTGGCAATCCCCCTTTACGGGATGAACTTATTAGCAGATACCGGCCGTACTCAAACATGGTTTCTTCCAAATCAGGATCATTGCCTCCTGACGCATATTTTTTTAATCTGATATCAGTAGGGAGAGCCAGCAAGTCAGGGCTTGTTTTACCAATTGCAATAGTGGCCGCCCCCATTAAACGGGTTATATCCTTTATATGACGGTTCAGTAATTTTTGATAGCCGAGTGCTGCTACTTTTTGCTCCTGTTGAATTAAGGGCATAGGGTCGGCACCGCGCCAATCGGACTTGTAGTCAGGCTTATAATTGGTTCGAGCATCAAGATAAATAACCAGCGAGCTACAGTTTTTAAATATTAAAGTATTGCCTTCATGTGTTATTAAACCACCCTGGTGTTCCACCCTTAAGTTTGCCGCATATTTCAAATGGTTAGGCATTTCTCCGACGAAACTCAGCTCACTGTTATTGGCTATACTGATAGCTCCCTGAGCCGAGGTCATAGCAATACTGCCCGACAGCGCTACCTTTTTACTGGCAGTATATCTAAAAACCATCATCTGATCGGGATTGCTTGCAAACGCTTCCCGCTCAAACCGTATCCCGTTTATATTAAACGAAGTAGTATGAACACCTGTGGAAATATCCAATATCCGCCGATATGCTGCAGCGGTATCGGCATGATTAAAGTTAACAACAACTTCGCCGAAGTTGCGGTAAGAACCGAACCCATGATCTCCAGTTTCATAACCACCATCCCAATTATTGTCACCACTCCAAAGGCTTTGTTCGTTAAATTGAATATGTTCAGTCTTAATCCCGCCAAATAACATTGCACCTATTCTACCATTTCCTATGGGTAGCGCCTCTGCATCCCATTTTTTTGCTGGTTGTTTATACCACAACAACTTAATAGGTTTACTACCTGTAGCATGCGCTGTAGCAGCTGCCAGCAACACCCATAGGATGAATATTGATTTTACTTTGATCATTTTTCGCGGATTAATAAGCTTATTTCAGGTTTACTTTCAAATCTGTTTTTATTTCTGACTTTGTGATCCCATTTGTGTTGATCACCGGCAATTCGGCCAAATCAGTATCATTTTTTTCAATCAGCACATTTTTGCAGTCCGATAAATCTATAATAACTTTGTTTTTTGCAGTTTTAATAAAATCAGTATAAAGAATATGGTTGCTTGTAAATTCCAATCCATCAACGCTATGTGCACTTAGCACAGACGGGTTAATCATCTTGAAAACATTATTGTTGATACGGATATTACGGTGAACCATTTTGCCCTGCACCAATTCATGATTATCAGGAGCAATGGCAATTCCGCCTCTGCCATCGTCATAACCACATCCGTCAAAAACATTATTTCGGATAGTTACATCCTGTACAGCTCCCGATTCGAACCAGCTTAATGCATCATCAGCAATTAGTATCGGACTCATGCCTGTTTTATAGAATACATTGTTTTCAACAATAACCTTCTTGCGGGTAGTCAAAAGCAAGCCTCGGGTATTTGTTCGCTCAAAACGGCAATTTCGGATAAGGACTTCCGGCGTCCATGTCAGGTTTTCAATGCAGAGACCGTCAGTAACAAAAGACGGGAGCCCCCTATCGACCTTAATTTCCATCTCCCTGCGGTTAATAAGTTTTGCCATTGTTAACTTTGCGTATCCCACGGGCAATAATGTTTTGGGATTTACAAAAGCAATGCTGTCCCCCGCAAAAAAAGCTTTGAAACCGTAGGTCTGCGCATGCATAAAGCGAACTTTGACTTTACGTGACCGGACGGAGATGATTTGCAAATGAGTACCGTGTACGTTCACAGCATCGTCATGAGCGCCGGAAGTAAAACAACTATCTATTTTTATTAAACCCCTGCAACCTGAAAAATGAAAACAATCTGCAAATGAGGCAATGATACGGCCGCTATTTTTCCTGGGAGCTACAGTTACTTTAAGTAGAGAAATATTTTGAGAAAATTGGGAAACAATACCCAATCCGTGCATAAAATACATTTTTAAATCTTCAAGCTTAATATCTTTACTCAAATAAATAAAAGCGCCGCAGTTATCCCTATAGGGGTCCCTCACAGTAATTACATCACCGGCATGTAAAGGACTGTTCTTAAAAGTTCCTTCAAAGCGCACATTAAAGGGGCTTTGTTCTACGGCCTTACTTTGTAGAAATGGTTGAAATGAACCGTAGTGCATAGTTTCCCCTACCGGATCAAAAACAACGGTATGGAATGAATTGGTTTTCCAACCCTCGCCATAAAGGTTTATATGCCCTGTATCTATGCTATATTTAGTATCCGGATGGATAATTGTTTCAATAGCATTGCCAGTCACGGATTTCACTGTCAATTCTGAAATAGTTGGCCGCTCATAATCAAAACTCAGGTGCCGCACCTTAACATTACTACAGCTAATGATAGCCATCGAAATCATTTTGCCATGAAGTATGATCTCTGTATTATTCCCTTCAATTGTGAGTCCTTTACAATTTTCCAGCAGAAAAGCGATATGCTTTACTTTGGAAATGGTATCATTCTCTGTACAGTTAGAAATGAATAATTCACGCTTAGCACAACCCTCGGGCCAAATATCAATACGGCCGCTGGGGAGCAATAAAGTTGAACCTGGTTTACGGCTACAAGCATCTATAGCTTTCCTGATGCCAGCGACAGCATTTTCAAAACTGTTGGCATGCACACCAAAATCAGCCGCATGAATAACTTCCTGCCCAAAAGCAGGAACAATAGTCATTACCCAAATGCAGGCTGCAATGAACAAGCATTGCAACCACGTCACTTTACACATGATTTTTTATTTGTTAAAGTCAGTTGTTAAAGAAGGTTTATAATTTATATTCTGGCCAAATATGCACATCGGTGATATGTGTTATACGTAATACCCCTTGCACTTGTCTTTTTTCCCTTCAGCAGAGACAAAAGATTATGTTCCGGCTAATATAGTGGTATCAACTGTCAATTATACATTTTTTTAACAAATCTCTTCTTTTCATGATTTTTTTTATAATCGCATCTATTCATCTTTTGAGTCCCACTCTTCATATATGCCCTGATTAATGGCATATTCTGTTTTTGCAAATCAATAACCCTTAGCTCTCTTTAACACTATCGGATCAGTTTTTGCACCATTAATTTTCTGGTATAATTTCCAGGTATTGTTGTCCGTTTCTACTAAAGTCCAGTCTTTTTTCGGGTCTGTAAGTTGCTTCTTGAGCAAACGTGGAAATGCATTCGCTGCCCGGGCATCCTCCCATGTTCTGATCACCTTGAAAATTGCATCCTTCTGAGGGCAACTTTCAACATCTTTTTGATTAAGAATCAAACTGTATGTTGTCCCAACTCCTACGGAAATTGCTTGTATATGTTCATATTGTTCCACAGTTGAATTGGCCTTAATAGGGAAGTTTCCTCCCATACCCACCGGAAAATAGTTGGAATAGGTTACATCCCGGAGATCTTTACCCTGGCTGGTACTACTACCCCATTCCCTGGTATCAGCGTCGTATAGGTTTTTTCCTCCACCAACGTTCCATATACTTTGATAATGCCAAGAACCCTCTGATAAGGTAGAC
Source organism: Bacteroidota bacterium (assembly GCA_013286325.1). GTDB lineage: Bacteria > Bacteroidota > Bacteroidia > Sphingobacteriales > Sphingobacteriaceae > Mucilaginibacter. The sequence continues at coordinate 14,647 of JABDFZ010000050.1, forward strand.
CCGGTAAAACGAATATCCGGGATACCATATTTTGCAGATCTTTCAAACATTTTACGAAAAAATCGTTTTGCTGAATAGTAACCATGCCCATTGTTGAACAAAAACTCCTGCCCATCAAAATCATAATACCCTAAATCATTAATATAGCAAACATCGGCGTAGTATTCAGCTATTTTATCCTGTAAATTAATATTGGGGATGAGCCCATCATATCCATAGTTTATAGTCACCTGGAGTTTGTAAACCGTATCCAGGGTTTTGTGACTTACAGGCGTGGTATTCCAATACCCCCGTTTCACTTTTAAAAGCCTGTAAGGCTTTTGATCAGAAACACCCAAGTAATAAATAAGCTCTTTACCTATTTTTATCATATTCAGGTTTTTACTATGCCCTTCCCAGCTAGCAATTTCTTCAAAATGTTTAGGGTCATCCACAATAATGATCGTATCCGCCGGAGTGATGTTATTCGCCAGCAAACGCTTCTGTTGATAGCACAAACTGTCACTTGGAAACGGGCTGGCATCTTTAGTGTCGGGAGCCAAAGAGTTGGTAATTGGGGTTCGTCCTATTGTTATTCTATATTTTCCTGCCATTTGGGCAAACTCCTTGTGCGACTTATTCCCTGCTGTTAGTTTCAAAGTTTTTTTTTCAAAATCCTTTCCATCGATATAACCATTATTACCACGGTCCGGTCTTAAAAAACCCTGGTCATATAAACTGATTGCCTTAAATCCTAATCTGGCTGTATACGATATTATACTGTCACACAAACCTCCGCTGGCCATTGCATCCGGTACAAAAGCAGCTGGATCTTTCACCCATTTACCGTTAATTGTTGGATGTGGCAGCCCTTCTGACAATACAATATTCTGAACAACATCCATTAATGCGGTAGTGTCCGGACTTCCCCATATCGCGACTGAGGAGCCTATATAATCAACACCAGGCAATGGCTGCACCTGGATATGGTTAGGGGTATTTACGGACATATTGGGTATTAACGAATAATATACTTCTCTTTTTAAAGATCTGTCGCGCGAATGATAATTAATTGATATCCTTCCCTTATCGTCAACAGTGGCTGTATTGCCGTACAATATTCTGTAATATGGTTCCTTATGAGCATAAAAAGCAACATCACTTATTCCATCGCCACCAAGGCTAAAAATCTGTCCTTCATGCAAATTAGCTGGCAAAGGAAAACGTTTAGCGTCAGGCGAATGGATTATATATTGAAAAGCGGCAGCATCGGCTATTGTTCCTGAAGTACCGCCAAGGGTATTATCATTAAGGGCGAGCATGCCAATGGCATAATTGCCCCTTTCGCTGGTATCGCGAGCTACACCAATAATTTCACCAAACAGATTTGTAACGTTGGTATGGATCGGCCCCCATTGAATATCCTCTATTTCATTACGTCGACGGAGCGATTGCAGGGTTAATTTAAAATACTTTTTTTTAGCCACAAGCGAGACTTTCGCAAGCGAACCATTAGGATAAATTAGTGTAAACGTCTGGTCGACTTTATTATAACGTGCACTGCTGGGTTCATAATACTCTTTTTTGTTACCATCATACAAACACATCAGCGGCGAAGGCTTATCAGCAGGACTAAATTCACGGTTAGGTGTAACCGTAATATTTTTCATACTGGTAATAAATCCCTTATTGTTAATGTGGATCTTAAAATAATTAGTAGTAAAGTCCCATTGTGCTTTAGCCGAAAAATTGAACGCTAATAATAATGTCATCAACATCCACTTTACAATCCAGTATTTTTTTGAGTTTAAAAGCAGTACAATATTTTTTTTCATATTTGTATAGTTCATTTTACTGAGATACTTCCGTTTGCGTCAATCAATAGACGACTGGTCTGCCCGGCTTTAACTGCAAATTTGGGCCATTGTACAAAAGCTGCATAACTGAGTGGTTTTTACGCCTGCATCGCCTTTTCTGCAAACACAGTAACATTTGCGTCAAACTAAAAAATTAAAAACGAAATGTATAAAACGGCGCTGTTACTCTAATTGATTTCATTAACGAAAAACGAAATACGGCAATAAAGATGATATTTAGGCGATTATTTATGCCTTAAAAAGTTTTCAATTTTTGCTAGCCGTACTTCAGCATCATCAAGTCGGGTGTATAGGTCATTAGAGGCCGAGAGGTCCCTTGATATTTTGGCTACACCCGCCCAGCTTTCAATAATATCTCCGGGATCTATCATTAAATCGGGATACGCATACGTGTTACCATCAGATTTAAGTATAAGTACACCATCCTTTTCAATCCGGTTTAAAACGCGTTTAACTGTAATTCCTTCGCTTCTCGTTACTATTATATACACACCGGAATCTTTAACATCAACTAATTCACAGCGCTTACCAATGATTTTGTCCCGGTTTTTTAGCGTTGGCATCATAGAATGGCCGTTTACTTCAAACATTCGGAAGGTACCGTGTTCAAAGCCAGGCAGCTGATAAGCAGGCAAGGTTTCTATGTATTTTGAATCGAAGCATCCAATTATGTAAGCAGCAGCCATTTTTAGTGGAACTAAAGGTATTTTATCGATCGCTGGCTGGCCAATGGTGGCATTTTTTTTAGTGTTTGAGATTAAGAAATTTTCATTAGATGCAGTATTAGGTGCAGAAATAGGTGCATTTTCTTGCTCCAGTCCAAAAGTTGGAAGGTCATTATAAAGGATATCATCAGCAGAGACATCAAGGAACTTGACGATTTTACCCAGCAGTTCATAGTTAGGAGTACTCACGCCATGGATGTAATTGCTAATTGTATTAACCTTAACGTTAATCGCTTCTGCAATCGCCTTAGGCGCAATACCTTTTCTTGTTAACAGCCAGCGAAAATTTTCTTTAAAAGACATATTAATATTGTCAAAAGTCTTGATATTATCAAGAATATTGATTTACTTTGTTTTATTAATCGCAACAAAGGAACGCAAAACTTTCATATAATATGCAACATAAAAAAAGGGATGACACTGCAACAATCACAGCATCAGCACTTAATGTTACGCCAGCTTATGTTAGGATGATTGTAAAGGGTACCAGAAAAAGCTGTAGCCCAAAAGCATCAAGAATCTTGAAGCATTACAAAAACATCCTGGAGGTAAAGCATGGCCTTTCACGTTCCCCGCAAAATAGATACTGAAAGTGAAATTAAGTTACGGAAAAGAAAATAATAATATGATAAAATACATTAAATTACTTTAAAGATGATCTATCTGAAGCGAATAATAATAACCTAAACGTCATCGGGGTGTTTGACACTATTTAGCCTCTTGTTGATAATTGCAGCAGTACTGGCCTGCCTATGTAATCAATCAGTAAGCTTAAAACAGAATTAAACCTTACTTATATAATTATAACCTGGTTGTAAAGAGATCAACGTGGTCGTATTCATACTCCTTTATGAAAATAATTGATAACGTATTATTTATCGAGTTTGCTGAGATGGAGGCCTGTAATATTGCCCGAAGAACAATACTTTCCTGGGACAACATCAAAGATCCAACTGATAAGCGTAAAATCCTGATCAGCTACAGAACACTAAAAAGCAAGTATCAGGAGCTTATTATTAGCAGGTTTGGCGACCCATATATATATGTTCGCAACATCACTATAAAACAATATCTGCGGATGGATGCTAAAGCTATTGATTTTTACACCAACTACCGTACAGCGAACTGCAGTGTGCTGCCCGCCCACAAAATAAAGCAATGTACCGTGTGTGCCAACTGGATAAATCTTTTACTCGAACTTGACAGTAATTGGAACAAGTACAAAAAAGCACTTGGCATGACGGCCAAACCAGAACTTTACGCCGCTGTTATTAAAATAATTGAGGCAGAAACCATTAAACTGCCTAATACTTACCAGAGACTCAGGAGAAAGATAAACGAATACAAAGAGCAGGGTTATGAGAGCCTTATATCCAGAAAATTGGGTAACACTAACAGCAAAAAGGTAAAGGATGAGCTTAATTCAGCGCTTCTTATTGAAATGATTAGTCACCCGGCCCAGTACGATGATACTTTCATCTCCATAAAGTACAATAAAGCGGCTGAGGGAATGGGGTTTAAAACCATAACGCCCGTTACCGTAGGTAATTACAGACACAAACATGCTGTAATTATTAAGGGATACCGGCAGGGAAAAGATGTATGGTACGATAATGCAGGGAAGGTTATTCATCAAAAAAGACCATCAGCGCCATTACTATTAATCAATTCGGACGATAATGAACTTGACGTATTTTTTCAACAGATAAAAGTCAACAAAGCAGGCCAAAACATTACCCATCATTATTACAGGCCAACACTTTATGTGGTTATAGATGCCTTTAATGATTACATTTTAGGCTATGCCATTGGCGACACTAATACAAAAGACCTGATCAAAGCGGCTTATCTTGACGCCGCCAACCATATCAGGCAATTAACCGGTGGTCGTTATTTCTGGCAACAGATAAAAACCGATCGCTGGGGTATTGATCGTGAAAGAAAGAATGACCTCTCGCAATGGTTTAGCTGTATGGCAGCATTTACGCCAACACAGTTAGGTAATTCCAGGGGTAAAGTGATAGAGCAAACCTTTAGGGGCAACTGGAGCAGCAAACTCAGAGAGTTGTTTCCGCGTAACTATTCTGGTCACAATATTACTGCAAAGAAAAAGGTAAACCGTGATTGGTTGGAATCTAACAAAAAAGACTTTCCAACTATTGAACAAGCAGCCGGGCTTGTAGAGGGTTTTATTAACGAAATGAGGTTAATTATGGACCGCACCACCGGAAAAACAAAACAAAGGCAATGGCTGGATGCCTTTAATACGATGGCCGAGGATAAAAAACGCCTGATCACTGATGAGCAGCACCTATTGCTATTAGGACTGGACCATACAAATCCCTATTCAAACCAACCCGAAACTAATACTATTACCAAAAGCGGCCTTCAATCTGTTATAAATGGTTCAAAATACATCTTTGAAGTACCTGCCGACCAATTTTTAAACACCATAGGCAAAAAGGTTAATATTAAATATGACCCATACGATTTGAGCAGTATACTGGCGATAAGCAGCGACGAAAAAACGAGATTGGTTTGCAGCCAATACCAACAAATGCCGATGGCGCTGGCAGACTACCAGCCTGATACAGCACTGTATTTAAACAATAGGATAGGTGAAAAAATGAGTCATATCAGGCAGATCGCTTCGGGGAAAGAGAACCGTCAGACAACGCTGCAAAGACACCGTATAGATGCGGAAAGTATACTTGCAGCAGGTGTAATTAAAAAAGAATTAAAACATGCAGCTATAAGAATAGCTGAGGGAGACATTGATAATAACCAGGAGGATATTGACTTGTATGACCTAATGTAATTCCCTGAAAAGATTTGTAAACCTGCCGGCGGATAGGTTAAGGATCGACTTCTGAATATTTTAATAAACAATATAAAACCTAAATTTTATGACAAACGAAACAAAGATCAAGATCAAAGATCTCCTACAAAAATTCTGCGAAGGCTTTGAAAGCCAGGCAAAAGCAGCTAAGGCATTAAAAGATGTATCCGCAGGCACCATATCCCAGCTTCTGAATCACAAATGGGACCTTATTGCCGATCGCATGTGGATCAGCATAGGCAAGCAAATTGGCTTTGAAATAGGAAACTGGAAAATAGTTGAAACTTATAATTATAAAATCATCAGGGGCATACTGATGGATGCCAAGGCGCAAAGCCGGGTACATGCTATTATTGGCGGTGCAGGCTGGGGCAAGGATGCTGCAGCCAAAGATTTCAAAGCTGAGGTTGATGCTGTGTATCTGATTAACTGCAATGAATATTTCAACAAAAAGTACTTCATGGTTGAACTGCTTAAAAAAATGGGCAAAAATACTGATGGCACCGTGGCTGAGATGGTTGAACGCGCTGTTTCAAGTCTTAACAGAACATTCAGGCCATTAATCATACTGAACGAGGCTGATAAGCTAAAAGACGAAACACTCTACTTCTTTATCACACTTTATAATTTGTGCGAAGATAAATGCGGCATTGTTATTATGGCCACAGACCAGTTAGAGAAACGCATAAGCAGGGGCTTGTTCTTAAACCGTAAAGGATATCAGGAAATATTTTCGAGAGTAGGAAGGCGCTTTATAGAACTCAAAAAACCTTCAAAAACAGATGTCACTGCTATCTGCTCAGTCAATGGGGTTACAGATCCCGAAACGATAATGAACATCTACAACAGTTGTGAAGGTGACCTGAGAAGGGTGAAAAAACTGATCCAGAACGCACACAAGGACGCTGATAAAAAATGCCAGGCAGCATGAATTTCATAGCAGCGATCGCAATTGTGTTCCTGGCAATGGGGATCCATTTAATAAGGGATGCTGCGACAAGGGTATCTAAAAAACAACAATGTAAATGTTCAAAGGCTTTAAAAATGAATACAATAATTAAAAAAAACAACGCAGATACCATTAAACGGAAAAATTTAAATAACCAACAGATGGTGCAAGCTTTACTGGACTGGGATGAGGAACGGTATTGTTACTTTAAGTATGAAACTGGTATATCCTACGCAAAGCATATAACTGATAACGATATTGTTGGCTTTAACATGATCATTAAAACGAGATTTTTCTGGCAATGGTGGAAAAACGAATGGGCCGACCGGGATGCTAAGTTTTTACAACATTACATGGGTATCGCCAATCAGCCAGCGTTGACAGATCAGTATTTATTTCATCACAATATATCGCGCTTAAGAAGCGACAGGCTTATGGAGCGTATGGCATGTTCAATGATCGGTTATTGTATGGATGAGTTTCACAAAAACAAGAAGGAGGAACTTGCAGGATGATTAGGCTTAAAATAATCAACAATCAACACCATACTATTCATGTATTGGGCTTGCTTAAAAGAAATCTGCACAAACAGCTAAAAAATTATAACACACGGTTCAATGGACACTAAGGAAATTAAAACCCAACTCCAGGCCGAGATAGACCTGTTGGAAAACCGATTAAGAAGCCTCCCCGACCACCAGGTTACCGAACGGGTTGAGATACGGAAAAAACTAATTAAAAAGTATATAGAAAATGGACACGCGATTAACAATTTAGAAAATGACAACAGCACAAATCAAACAACAAAAACCAACTGATCAGTTGTGGCTGGATGAAACAGGTACCCGCATACCTTATAACCGTGTTAAGCCTTACGAACGTTTAAACGAGCGCAAGCTGGCCGTACTGGCTAAATCTGCCATCGACCTGAACATACGTTTAAAAGCATTTAAATCTACTTTAAAGGAAACTGCTGAAGAGCTTTACAGGGCCTTTTTAGAGGATAATAATGGCAGGCCTCCCGGCAAAGGCAAGGGTGGTATTACGCTTTTTAATTTTGACCGGTCAATAAAAGTTGAAGTTGATGTAAATGATAATATAGTGCTTGACGAGGCATTTATAAGCTTGGCCAAGGAAGAATTTGACCACCTTTTAAATGATGCCATTGGCGATGCGAAGGAATGGTTTAAACCAATATTGATGGATGCTTTTGAAACATCAGGTGGGCGCTTAGATTACAAGAAGGTTCTGAATTTAAAACGCTATAAAGACCGGATTACCGATCCGCGTTTTCATAAAGCTATGGATTTTATCGATAAGGCTATCAGGAAACCATCCAGTACCGAATATTTTAGGGTATGGATACGTGATAATACCGGAAAGTACACCGATGTACAACTTAATTTCTCAAAAATTTAAACTTAAAAAAATGGCTCAGGAAAACCCCACTCTGAAATTTAATCAACTGCCGGATGCACAAATATTGGATCGGCTTAATAACCTGTCTGTCGACGCACAATGGGATGTTAACAATGCAAAAAGTCCCAAAGGTAAGAGGGATGCTCAAGAACTTCTTAATCTGTTTGCTTCGGCTTATGAACTTATAAAATCAAAACTTAAAGCAGATACAGCCAATGAGTAAAACAGGGCTAAATTTCAATTGAAGCTTATTGTAACAGTACGTTGTTAATGTTGTTTTGAGCTGGCATTAGAGCAGGTAACAGATTGTTAATGCATGTATCTGTGACAAATGCTGTGTTGAGATCCGGTTAGTCAATTCCGGAGTATGTTGGAGAATGGAATAAACGGGAGGCGAAAAATAAAAGCCAGTGATTGGGGCAGGCTAACTAATTTATCATAAAGTGAATAGCATTACGGGCAACTTTAAAAGAATGATGAAACTCCTTACAGATCTCAATCTGCAGGGACGCAGGCACGATTTTGCTTACCGGAAATCGGGAGGGCGCACTGAAAGTACCAGAGAGCTCCATAATAACGAGATATTAGCTA
>JABDFZ010000051.1 GCA_013286325.1 Bacteroidota bacterium
GGTGAGGAGCAGCAGATCACCAGAAAAACCAAATATTTCTCTCCTGCTTTCAGTGATGACGGCAACACTATTGTAACTGTTGAGGAAGCTACTACCGGAAAAAGCGACCTACATTTAATAAATGCTGCTGATGGTAAACTGATCTCAATTATCCCGAACAAACAAAACCTGTATTTTACTTTTCCTAAATTTTATGGAAATGATAAGGCGATCTCTGCTGTACGAAATACCGAAGGGAAAATGTCATTGGCTGAAATAGATGTTAAAACCGGCGATACTAAATACCTGTTGCCGTTTTCCTATCAGCCAATTGTTTTTCCGGCTATAAAAAATGATACCGTTTACTTTTCGGCAACAGCTGGTCTTAATGATCGCATATTTGCTTTTAGTTTAAAATCGGCTAAATTATTTGAGTTAAGCACCTTTAATCAAAACCACTCTATCGGGAATTATCAGCCGGCTATAAGCAATAACAAATTTGCATGGGTTGGCTTTACGGCCTTTGGCTTCCAGGTAAATGAGGCAAATAGGAAAGATTTAAAATGGAATGAAATCAGCGACGGGAAACTTCCGGGAATCCTGCCTGATATGGGCATTACAGCTTTGAAAAGAGACTCCTCAACCAATTTACTGGCTCATATAAAAAATGAACCATTAGCAAGCAGTAAATACAGCAAAGGCTATCACCTGTTTAACTTTCATAGCCTTATCCCCAATTTCAACGATCCTAATTATGAATTATCACTTGCTGGCGAAAATGTGCTGAATACCTTACAAACCAATATTTCTTTCAACTATAACCGGGATGAAGGTTATAAACAGTTTGGAGTCGATGCTGTTTACGGAGCCTTATTCCCTTATATTTCGGCAGGGGCTGATTACACTATCGACAGGCGCGGATACTATAAAGGAAGCAATATTTACTGGAACGAAACACAGATCCATGGTGGATTGGAAGTGCCGCTAAATTTTTCGGCAGGTAAACATTTAACAAACCTTACTTTTGGCAGCGATCTTGTTTATTCACAAACCAGCTTTCAGCAGGCTTATCGAAACTTATTTAAAGATAGATCGTACTTATATAGCAGCGATTATATTCTTTTCAGTAACAGCATTCAGCAAGCCAAACAAAATATCTATCCACGGTTGGCACAAAGCATAACTTTAACTTATAAATCGGCGGTCTCCGGCTTAAATGCAAACCAGTTCCTGGCATCAGGTTCGTTCTATTTCCCGGGATTATTTATCAATCAAAACTTAGTTATCAGTGCTGCCCATCAGCAAAAAGATAAAAATAATGTGATCAGTTTCTCAAATGATTTCCCGTTCTCAAGAGGATATGAAGCCGAGAATTTGCATAATATGAATAAACTGGGAGCTAATTACCACTTCCCGATTGCATACCCCGATGCAGGTTTTGCAAATACCTTTTACCTTCAGCGGATAAGAGGAAATGCTTTTTATGATTACACCTATGCAACCGACTATTTCTCAAGCGGCAATCAGTTTAAGGGAACTTTCCGTTCAACAGGCGGTGAGGTCTATTTTGATACCAAGTTCTTTAACCAGGCATCAATTTCGTTCGGTTTCAGGTATAGTTATTTAATTGATCCTGATATTTTTGGCGGTACCGGCCGAAACAGGTTTGAATTTATAGTCCCTGTAACTATTTTTTAATCAGCCTCTAATCTCTTTACTATATTTGCAGGGATGAAAAAGTTTATCCCGGTAATTTTATCCGCTTTGTTTTTTTTCGGCTGTACCAATGGCAATTATAAGCTAAGGGCAGTAAACTATTTAAAAACAAAACTTGCCAACCCGACCTCTATTGATACCATTAAATTTATTAAGCCAGATAGCATTTATACTACGTTTTATGACACGCCTGATTACAAGGCCCTTAGGAGGGGGATTAACAGGTTTTTAGTTTCTGGTGATTCGGCAGAGGTTGCAAAATTAAACCTCGTGATTGCTGAGCGGATGAAAACCTATAAAAAAGTATTGGTTGGCTGGGATGTAAGGTTGATATACAAGGCAAAAGACAAAAACGGAGCTTTGAAAAAAGATACCTGCAGGTTTACATTCGATAGCAAGTTAGCAAGTGTTATAGATCTTAATGGTGTAAGTTTGTAAATTCTAAACTTCCCTATCCTCCGGCAAAATAACCCGGAAAGTCGATCCTTTTCCAACTTCACTTTCAACCTCAATTGCCCCCTTGTGCTTTATTACGATCTGTTTAACAATACTGAGGCCAAGACCAGTTGATTGTTCGCCTTTCAACCCTGGACGGCCTGCTTTGGTAAACGGATCGAATATAATGCCCAGTTTATCTTTAGAAATCCCAAGTCCCTGATCTTTTACTTCAATAATATAATTACTCCCTTTTTTACTCAGTATAATCTCTATTTTGCTTCTTTCTTTCGAGAATTTGAGCGCATTACCAATCAAATTATCTATAACCCGGTTGAATTTTTCAAGGTTGATTTGTGCATAAGCCGGGTTAGCGAGGCTGATAAGTTCAATGGTGCTTGTAATGTCTTTTTGTATTTTCCAGGCTTCAATATTATTAAGCAATAATTTATTAAGTTCAGTCCGGCTGGTTATAAATTCACCTGAATTTTCATTACGAGCAGATTCGAGCAGATCGTCAATTATGGTTCTTGCTTTTACACACGATGCCTTCATTAAATTTAAGGTATCCTGGGTTTCTGCATCAATATCGTCCATTTCCATCATCATGGCCAGTGTTTCAACAGCAGCTATCGGGTTCCGCAGATCATGTGCTACAGTGCCTAATAACTGGCTTTTAAATTCGCTTCCCCGTTCAATTTCAAGGTTCTTTTCCCTGATCTCATTCACCTGCATCCAATAGTTGGCCTTGTAGGAGAAAAAATACCTTGAGATAAGATAAAACCCGCAAAGCAATACCAGCGAAACCAGCTGGTTGTAGATCATTTCGGTCGGATCGGTGTGGGTATGAATTAAAAGCGAGGTAAATAATAATTCAGCAGCGATGATCAGTAAGATAATCTCATAATATTCAAATACACACAAAATACTGATCACCATTAGTGATATTAAGTAAAGTGTTAACGCATTGCGCGGGCTTGCAGTAGCTATAAAGCTGGAGAACATGCCGCAAAGAATAAGATACAATGAAAACGAAAAAACAAACAGCGACATTATGGCAGTTGCCTTTTTCGTTTTTCTGAAACTGTCAATCAAAATATTACTGATAATATAAAATAGCAGTGAGGTACCAATAAATACCCAGTTGGTAATATCAAATTCAGGAAAGTTCTCGGCCCTGGTAAGGCTTATCGGAAAAATGAGATATAGCGCTCTTATTATTACATTCAATACCAGGAAAACAACGCTTCCGATACGCACAGAAGCCAGGTTTTGGCCCGTATAGTAATTACGATAGCCATTTTTATATTTCCCGGTTAAATTTTTAAAAAGGTGCTTGTCCAAAATTATCCTATTAATTGGGGTAAACAAAAATATAAATTTTTAACCAAGAGCAAGCTTATAAATATCAGATTAGGAGCCAATGACAAAATAACGGACGAATTTGTTTTAAGGCGACATTTTAGCAGGTTGTGTTATTATGGCAAGTGATTTGACGTTAATTGTCTGAATCAAAATTTAAGAGTTAACATCCTGAGAATTCAGATTCAGACAATCAAACAAAACGTTACCATGAATTTTAACAACTTTACCATAAAAGCTCAGGAGGCTGTTCAAAAAGCTTCCGAAATTGCAACCGGGAACCAGCAGCAGGCAATTGAAACTGCCCACCTGCTTAAAGGTTTGTTACTGGTTGATGAAAATGTTATATCCTATTTATTAAAAAAATTAAACGTTAATCTTAATCGTTTAAGCGAAACACTGGATGCACAAATAGCCTCTTTTCCAAAGGTAAGCGGCAGTAATGTGTATTTGTCTTCCAATTCAAATTCTGCTTTGCAAAAAGCAACTGGGTATTTAAAGGAATTTAAAGACGAATTTGTATCTGTAGAGCATATCTTGCTTGGTATTTTATCTGTAAATGATAAAACCAGTACCGCTTTAAAAGATTATGGGGTTAACGAAAAGGACCTTAAAAAAGCCATTGTAAGCCTGCGTGGAGATAATAAAGTAACCGATCAGAATGCCGAGGCTACCTATAATGCCCTGAACAAATACGCCCGTAACCTGAATGAATATGCCGAATCAGGTAAACTTGATCCGGTTATTGGCCGTGATGAAGAGATAAGGAGAGTTATCCAAATCCTTTCCCGCCGTACTAAAAACAACCCGATATTGGTTGGTGAGCCTGGTGTTGGTAAAACAGCCATTGCCGAAGGTATTGCATTCCGTATTATAAAAGGCGATGTGCCCGAAAGCCTGAAAACAAAAACTGTTTATTCGCTGGATATGGGTGCACTGATAGCAGGCGCCAAATATAAAGGCGAGTTTGAAGAGCGGTTGAAAGCTGTTATAAAAGAAGTTACCCAGGCAGATGGCGAAATCATTATGTTTATTGATGAGATCCACACGCTGGTTGGCGCAGGTGGTGGCGAAGGCGCTATGGATGCGGCCAATATATTAAAACCTGCCCTTGCCCGCGGCGAATTAAGAGCGATAGGAGCAACCACCTTAAACGAATATCAGAAGTTTTTTGAGAAAGATAAAGCTTTGGAACGCCGTTTCCAGATGGTACTGGTTGATGAGCCTGATACTGCTGATGCCATTTCTATTTTGCGTGGATTAAAGGAACGCTATGAAACTCACCACAAGGTGCGGATAAAAGACGAAGCTATTATTGCAGCAGTCGAGATGTCGCAGCGTTATATTTCTGACAGGTTTTTACCAGATAAAGCTATTGACCTGATGGATGAAGCTGCTTCAAAACTTCGCTTAGAAATGGATTCAGTTCCCGAAGTAGTTGATGAGCTTAACCGCCGCATTATGCAACTGGAAATTGAGCGTGAAGCCATCAAACGCGAAAAGGATACCAAGAAAGTTGAAGACCTTAGTGAAGAAATAGCTAACCTGTCAGCAGAACGTGATTCATTACGTGCCAAATGGCAAGGTGAAAAAGACCTGGTAGACGGCATCAACTTAAAGGTTGAACAGATAGAAAACTATAAACTGGAAGCCGAACAGGCCGAACGTGCAGGGGATTATGGAAAGGTAGCTGAGTTACGCTACGGTACCATAGTTAAAGCCCAGCAGGAAGTTGAAGATCTGAAGAAAGCCTTGCTCGAAAATCAGAGTGACAGCCGTATGCTGAAAGAAGAAGTTACTGCAGATGATATTGCAGGTGTGGTTTCGAGATGGACAGGCATTCCGGTTTCTAAAATGATCCAAAGCGAACGCGAGAAATTGCTGAGCCTGGAAGAAGAACTACACAAACGTGTAGCAGGGCAGGAGGAAGCTATTGAAGCAATAAGCGACGCCATCCGCCGCAGTCGTGCAGGATTACAGGATAAAAGAAAGCCAATAGGTTCATTTATATTCCTGGGTACTACCGGGGTTGGTAAAACTGAATTAGCCAAGGCATTAGCCGAGTATTTATTTAATGACGAAGGTGCGTTGGTAAGGATTGATATGAGCGAATACCAGGAACGCCATTCTGTTTCAAGGCTGATAGGTGCGCCTCCGGGATATGTAGGTTATGATGAAGGCGGCCAATTAACAGAAGCTGTACGTCGTAAACCGTATAGCGTGATATTGCTCGACGAGATTGAAAAAGCTCACCCGGATGTATTTAATATACTGCTGCAGGTTTTGGATGATGGCCGCTTAACGGATAATAAAGGCCGGGTGGTGAATTTTAAAAACACTATCATTATCATGACCTCTAACATTGGTTCGAATATTATCCAGGAAAACTTCCAGGATTTTGATGATAGTGAAAGGGATGAGGTAATAGCCAAAACCAAAACTCAGCTGTTTGAGTTGTTGAGAAAAACCATCCGCCCTGAGTTTTTGAACCGTATAGACGAGATCATTATGTTCACACCGCTTAGCCGCGATGAGATAACTGATATTGTTAAACTGCAGTTTAAACAGGTGCAACAAACTTTAGCCGAAATGGGTATAACCATAGAAGCATCGGAAGAAGCATTGGATTGGCTGGCACAGTTGGGTTACGATCCTCAATTTGGGGCAAGGCCGTTGAAACGTGTGATTCAGAAAAAGATCCTGAACGAGCTTTCCAAACAGATTCTCGCAGGCAAAGTTGATAAAGACAGCAAAATAAAGCTGGACATGTTTGATAATCAGTTTGTGTTTTTAAACGAAGACTTGTTGGATAAAGTGAATTAAGTTAAGCCTTATTCAATCAACAATGTCAAAACTTTGAATATAATTTAACTCCATCATATATATACAAAAGCCTCCCACGGGAGGCTTTTGTTGTTTTAAAATAAGTCGGATATTTTTTAAATGAAGTAAAAATTATGATTTCTTCTTAGCAGGAGGTTCGGATTTTGGGGCTTTAACCTGCTTTGGTGCCGAATTTGATTTAGCACCACCCGGAAGACCTGGTTTTCCTCCCGGGGCACCCGGAGCACCACTTGGTCGACCCCCTGGAGCACCTGGTGGGTTTCCCGGCCTTGTACCTACTGGTGCGCCACCCGGACTACCTGGTGTATTTGCTTGTCTTGTGCCTCCCGGCGCACCTGGAGTATTTCCCGGCCTTCCAGCCCCTCCCTGAGTAACCGGAGTATTTGCTTGTCTTGTGCCTCCCGGTGCACCTGGAGTATTTCCCGGTCTTGTTCCCTCCCTGCTGCCTGGGGCTCCCTCATTTCTCAACCCTTCTGTTGGCCTTCTTTCAGGTGCTTTTGCCGCAGCAAGATTTCCCGGCCTTCCTCCGCTGTGCGATGCAAATTGGGTTTTATCTTCTCTAGCCGTCCTTTGATTTCTTATCTGTTCGTGAGTTGCCATTACATGGTGCTCGCGCATTGCTGCCATTTCATGTGCATTAGGCCGTGCGGTATATCCACCATGCCCGTTAAAACTATAACGTTCCCTTCCTCTCTCGCGATAAACGGTCCTGTCAACATAAACATAATGAAACCTGGAGTTTACCCTTACTATTGCAGTATTATAGCGGAAATGCCCACCGTACCAGTTACCGCCAACAAACCCTACACCGCCATAGCCATATCCATAGTCAATACCACCATAAAAGCCAATGGAATTTCCCCAATATCCTGTATGGAAAACATAAAAACCACCAACATAACCCCAATAAGGAGGGGTCCACAATAAACCAACAGATGGCGGCGCAACCCATACTCCCGGAACCCAATAATAATCACGGTTCTGCATACTATATGCCCAGTATCCAGGTTGCCATAAATACCCTTCTTCAGGGCATTCAGGTTGTTCGTAATCGGGTAGGGCAGGTGGTACTGTAGGTACAGATACTGAAGTGTCAGGAACAGTATTATCAACAGGCTCTTCAGTAACTGGTTGCTGGTTGTTTGGTACTGCAGCAACAGCCGGTTGAGTATTTAGCTGATTAAATGCACCATATGCCTGGCAATTGTTCAGGTTCAGCACGTTGTTTCCCTCAATAGCTTCCTCAACCCAGTTCTGTGCATTTGGGTCGAAAAAATACAGCTTGTTTTGGTCTACATTATATTGAAAAGTATATACTACGCTAATCTGGCCAATAAATGTTCTCTGTAACACAAGCTGGTATGCATTCCCGTTTGTTTGTGGGTCGGCCTGGGTGATAACTATACTTCTTTTTCCGGGGCTAAATTTAAGTGCTGCCTGTAGCTTTGCAGTAGAAGTACTGGTAACCAGGTTAACCAGCGATGTTTTAAAAAGGTTGGCGGCTTCGCTGTTTGCAGGTACTTGCGTATTGCTTTGCGGATCAATTATAAAAATGGTTGAAGGAATTTTGCTTTGCGCCAAAACTGTACTTGTAATCACCAGCAAAAGTGATAGAATTAGGGTAAAACGTTTCATCATTAATGAAAATTGAAAATGTTTGTGAATAAGTGGCTTAGGACTATAACATAATTAAAATCAGATAAATCTATACATATTTCTGAATAAAACAATTTAAATCTATCTGAATAAACTGGTGAACATCAATGAGATATTGGAATGTTTTAAGCAACCCGGTTGATTTGTTTCCTATTATTGGGGGTATGGATATTTAACAGTTAATCTGGTTATTCATTAATTACAATAATTCCTTTCTTTGAAATTTTATTTCGCAAATCACTGTTCAAAAATAGATCTGTAACAATGTAGTTAATTATTGATAAAGGCCCTGTTTTTATATACGCATCCTTTCCGATTTTTGAGGAATCGCAAAGTAAATAGGCTCGATCTGCATTGCAACAGAACGCTTTGGTTATGCTTGCTTCCTTTTCGCTATGCGAGCTAAGGCCATTTTCAACAGAAATCCCATCAATGCCAATAAAAGCCTTAACTGCATGATAATTGTCGATATGCTGAATAGCCGCATCGCCATGTATAGCCTTGCGGCCCTTATCCAACTCACCTCCGATTAAATTAATGCTGATGCCGGGTGCTTCCATTAATTCTGCAACTACAGGTAAAGAATTGGTGATGACTTTAAGGTTATTGATCTTTTTTAAGTGAGGACACATGGTAAACACCGTACTGCCGCAATCTAAAAATATGATATCGTCATCCTTCACAAAAGTTGCTGCCAGCTTTCCAATAGCCTGCTTAGTCGAATCGTTCGCAGTTTGTTTTGCATTGAAACTGATAAATCGCTGGTCATCAACTTTCATAGCCCCTCCATGTGTTCTTACCAATAGCCCTTCTTCCGAAAGAGTGAGTAAATCCCTCCTTACAGTAGCCGGGGAAATGGATAGTTTTTGAGAGATTTCTATTACCGATAAGCTTTCAAATTCATCAACAATTCTTAAAATATCTTTTTTTCTTTCCTGGAAACTCATATAATTATTACTTTTGATCAAAAATAATCAAAATAAATCAATATTAATCATTTTATGAATAACAGGATAAATATAATTAAGGAAGAAATACTATCAGACAATTGGTATACGCTTAAGAAAATAACATTCAATTACTTAACAAAAAAACAGGAATGGCAAACACTCAGTAGGGAAGCTTACGACCGTGGCAACGGGGCAACTATTCTGTTATATAACAAGCAGCATAAAACAGTTATACTTACCCGGCAATTCCGCCTTCCAACTTTTATAAACGGAAACGATACAGGGATGCTGATTGAAGCTTGTGCAGGCTTGCTTGATAAAGATAGCCCGGAGGAAGCGATCCGCAGGGAAACCGGGGAAGAAACCGGCTATATTATATCATCTGTCGAAAAAGTATATGAGGCTTATATGAGCCCGGGCTCCGTTACCGAAAAGCTTTACTTTTTTATAGCTGAATATACCACAGATATGAAAACACACACAGGTGGCGGCGTAGATGACGAAGAAATAGAAGTAATGGAATTACCTTTTGAGGAAGCAATGGCACAAGTACAGAACGGGCAAATAGCCGACGGTAAAACCATCATGCTTTTACAGCATCTTGCGTTATCGGGAATTATGTAAGGTTACTCCATTAAAGCATATCGGTTTTAAAAACAAACGTTTCAGCATCAAAGTTCTCGTATTAATAATTAACACATTTTTATAACATGATTGTTAAATAAATATTGCTATGGTATTAATAATCAATAGACTATGAAAGAGTACATTGTTAAGAAAGAAATCAGCATCAATGCTGAACCTTCGGTTATCTGGGATGCGTTAACCGATCCCGTTAAAACAAAGAAATATTTCTTTAATTGTAAAGTTATCTCTTCATGGAAAGAGGGCAGCCCGATAACTTTTAAGGGGCGGATGTTTTTAATCATCCCCATAGAAATGAAAGGCCGGATCTTAAAAATCGAACCTGAAAAGCTGTTGCAGTACAATTTAAAGAACAAAAGCGATGATTCTTCAACTTTCTCGACGGTAACTGATAAGTTAACATACAAAGATGGAAAGACCACCTTATCGATAACTGACGATGTTGGCAGTGGTGGCGATGCAGAAAAAAGATATAATAGATCTGTTAAAGGCTGGGACAAAGTCCTTAATGGATTAAAGGAGATGATAGAAGAGAATTGAGTACTTATTTCACTCAATTTTTTTAGCATCCTGCGTGCCATTTTCATAAAGAATAGCCTTTACAATTTCTCCTTTGTCATTCTTAACAAATTCAACTTCAACATCAATTTTCTTTAAAAAAAATTTATTTTGAGATTCGGGGAAAAGCTGCTGTTTTTGTTGTCCGGTAGGTTGTCCGTACAATTTACTACCCTCAAGGGTTACGGCAAATGTTAATTTTTTGGAAATCTCATATTTGCCGGTGTATTTCTGTAAAATAGTGTCGGCCAGGGCAATCTCCTTTCTGAATTTCGAACGGTTTAAGCCTTTAAAGCCGTAAACTTTTGCAACACTGTTTACAATCTCATACATAATGTCTCCATTGTCCGAGTTTACCATTACAACTACACCATTTCCACCTTCCATACTGCCAAAGTACAGGCACCTGAAACCTTCATTTGCACCTCCGTGCTCAAAATATTTTACGCCATCCTGCAAGCTATCTATAAAAACGCCTAAAGCCGCATTTTTATTCAGATAAGGTGTTAATCTCAATTTTGTAGTTTGCTGATCAATCACTTTATGAGATTTACCCTGTAAGGCTAATTGTGTTTCAATAATGTATTTAGACAAATCTGTAGGGTTGGTCCACAAGCCTGCTGCAGCCTGTTCCGGATATATATGGTATTTGCCTGGCAGCTCCTTTCCGTTATAACGGTAAGCAGTAGCCAGCAGTTCTGATTTTACACCGGACGGCGGCTGACTATAGGTGCTGCTCGTCATCCCCAGCGGCTTCAAAACATTATTGTACATAAATTTATCATAAGGTTGATGTGTAATATCCATCACTATCAGTTGCGAAATAGTAATGCCCCCTCCTGAATATTCGGATTTTATACCAGGTTCATACATGGAACGTACCGCAGGTGAATTAGCTGGTTTTTTGCCGTCAAGTATTTGCTCAATTGTTGGTATTTCTTTGCCGGCGGCATAGCCTCCAAAACCATGTACGGTTAAGCCGCCTGTATGGCTCAACAGGTTGGCAATACTGATCTTTTTATTTTTAGAGAGCGAATCGTAAGGAAATTTCCAGCTCGTGAGATAAGTGTTGATGTCAGTATAAAGATCTATTTTTTTCTCCTGCACCAGTTTAAGCACCCCAACCGAATTTAGTGACTTACTGATGGATGCCGCCTGGAACAGCGTTTGCGTCGTTACTGGTGTCTTTAGGCTGTCATCTGCATAGCCATACCCTTTTGCCCATTCAATTTTATAGTTATGAATAACCGCAACGCTTACGCCATGCACTTTATAAAGTGCCATCCGGTCCTGCATCGTCATAGGGCCATCATTTTCGGTTTGGATATTTGGGATCAGGTTTTTCTCAACACGCTGGATATTTTCATTGATTTCTGACGAGGATTGTGCAACTGCATTTGTTTTGATAAAGAAAAGAAATGCGCAGATAAGTAGTATACTGTACGTTTTCATAGCGGTTTGGGTAATTAAGAACAAGGTACGAATAAACTAATTTAATGCCACAAATAATGTTTAAATGGTATAAATGCCTGGTAAAGGAGGAAGTAAGACGAAGATGAAAGGATGCTTTAACCATTGGGCCTGATCGCAACAAATCATCAAAAAACAAACAACAACCTGTTTTTAGGGTTAATAATAAAAAGAACACTAAAGAAACCTACCATGAAAACATATAACAATTTAGTGGAAGCCACTAACGACTTGATGAAACGCGGATACACTGAAAACCTGAGTTTGGAAGGGGATACTGTTGACGATAAAGATAAAAATGTACACATGACTGCCGACGACTTTGAAATTGATGAGTTTTATCGTTTTGAAGGTGCAAGTAACCCTGATGATATGTCGATAGTTTATGCAGTTACCTCGAAAAAGTATAACTTAAAGGGTGTTTTAATTAACGCATTTGGTACTTACGCTAATAACAGCTCTTCAGCCATTAATGCAAAATTAAATCACGATCAGGTGAGTCATAATCTGAATAGGGAGGATAAGCCTGAGGCTGATATGGTTAACAAATAGGATATTGGAAAAGTTTGCAGTAAGCAGTTCTTAGTTTGCAGAAATAGACCGATTTAATTTTTAGTCATTCTTGCATTGTCAGCCGCGAGCTAATTTACCAAGTAATTTTCTTCCACGCGATTGAATAGCTGCGGAGCCGTTTTTCATTAAAAACTTTATTTGGTTTGCCAGCTCTTCCTCAATCCAGGGGTAGAGATGACGAATGTTAAACAAAGCTTCACTGGCAAAAACTTTAACAGCAATTTTAACTTTTGGGTCTATCAGCCAATCGAAACACTGTTCAACAGCAGGCTTAAGATCCAATTGTTGTAGGTTTTGTCTTATAACTAATGGTGCTTTGCTTGCTGTAATATGCATCAGTATTTTAGCATAATGCCGTTGGCAGCTTGCATATCTAACATCTTGAATGCGTGATATTAAATAACCAAGTTCAATTTCATAACGAGTGGGGTCTTTCAAAAAAACGGTTTCAAGTATCCATGCAGCCCTGAATGCTATATCTCTGTCGGTATAGAAAGTAAGGTCGATCAGATCATGTAAAGAAAATTTCTGCTCCTTAAGGATACGGCTCAACTCAAGCACTTTGGTTTTGCCTAAAGTGCTTGATATTTGTTTGATTAACTCGTCCCTGGTTATCATTTTAATTGTGGGTGGAAGGATAACGGCTAAAGATATTAAAAACGGCTGAATCAAATCAAACCGGCAAAACATTACAACCCTCAAACATTTCAACATTACAACAAACCAACAAAAGTTCTACATTTGCTATCCGTTTAATTGAAAATTTACAAATGGTTAAATTCAACCGCTTTACTTTAGATAATGGTTTGCGTGTTATTGTGCACGAAGATAATACTACTCCAATGGCTGTTCTAAACATTCTTTATGATGTTGGCGCCCGTGATGAAAACCCTGAACAAACTGGTTTTGCCCATCTTTTTGAGCACCTGATGTTCGGCGGCTCTGTAAATATCCCAAGCTACGATGAGCCTTTACAACGTGTTGGCGGCGAAAATAACGCCTTCACAAGTAATGATATCACCAATTACTACATCACCCTTCCATCAGTAAATATTGAAACAGCTTTTTGGCTGGAAAGCGACAGGATGCTGAGCCTTGCTTTCAGCAAAAAAAGCCTGGAAGTACAGCGTAATGTGGTAATTGAAGAATTTAAGCAGCGGTATTTAAATCAGCCTTATGGCGATGTTTGGCTGAAACTGCGACCGATGGTTTATAAAAAACACCCGTATCAATGGGCGACTATCGGCAAAGAGATCAAACACATAGAAGATGCGAAAATAGAGGATGTAAAAGCATTTTTTAAAAAGCATTATAACCCGCAAAACGCCATTATGGTAGTGGGAGGCGACATAAAAACAGAAGCAGTTAAAGAATTGGCCGAAAAATGGTTCGGACCCATTCCTGCAGGTGAAAAATATCATCGTAACTTACCCCAGGAACCTGAACAGCACGAAGAACGCCGGGAAACAGTAACTGCAAAAGTACCGCTTAACGACGTTTACATTGCTTTCCAAATGGGCGACAGGTTGGATGAAAGCTATTATGTAGCTGAGTTGCTATCGGATATTCTCTCAAGGGGGAACTCATCACGCTTATATCGTGGCCTGGTAAAAGAGAAACAAATATTTAGCGAAGTACATGCTTACATGACCGGCAGCCTTGATACAGGTATGTTTGTGTTTGAGGGTAAGCCGCTGGAAAATATCAGTATAGAAACTGCCGAAGCTGCTATCTGGGATGAGCTTGAAAAAATAAAAACAATTGATATCCCGGTAGACGAGTTGACCAAGGTTCAGAATAAAACTGAGTCGACTATGATATTTTCGGAAATGTCATTGCTTGATAAAGCTATGAATCTTGCACAGTTCGAATTGCTGGGTGATGCAGACTTGCTAAACCGCGAAACAGAGAAATACCTGGAAGTAACATCAGCTAAAATAAAAGCGCTGGCCAATAAATTATTTAGAAAAGACAATTCTTCGACCCTTATTTACTTAGCGGAGAAAGCAGTTTAATACGAAACTATTTAGGCAATGACCTAATGATCAATAACTCAATGACTATAAATAGAAAACAAGCTCCTGAATCGAAGGGGGTAGATAATATAAACCTGTTAAGACCCGCGCATCAAAAGCTTGAGAATGGCTGTAATATCTTCTGCTTTAATTCAGGAGACCAGGAATTGGTTAGGATTGAATGGATATTTGCCAATCAGCGTTTTAACACTGAAAAGCCATTGCTGAATGTCGCAGTAAATACCATGCTTACAGAAGGTACGGGTAAATTAACTGCAGCCCAAATTGCAGATAAAGTTGATTTTTACGGAGCCTTTTTACAGGTTGATTATGGGTACGATCATTCGCATGTAACGCTTTTTAGCTTAAACAAGCATCTGCAGCATACCTTGCCTGTTATAAAAGATATTCTTACAGACTCAATTTTCCCTGAAAATGAGCTGGAAACTTATATCCGCAACCAGCAGCAGAAACTGCAAGTGAGCCTGCAAAAGAATGATATTCTTGCCAGAAGGGCATTTAATAGGGCTTTATATGGAGATACATTATATGGCTTAGCTGCTGATACTGATATGTATAAAACCCTGCATCGCAATGACATGTTGGTTCATTTTAAGCAAATGTATCAGCCATCAAATTGCACAATAATTATTGCAGGAAAAATTGAGCCTGAAATCCTGGACTTGATAAGCAATACTTTTGATAAAGATTGGGCAAACAGCGACCAAAAATCAGACGCTACTCAACCGGAAATCAAACCTGCAGCTGAGCATTTTTATTTTACCGAAAAGCCTGATGCATTACAGTCGGCTATTCGTATGGGGTTGCCGGTTATCAACCGCACCCACCCCGATTTCCCTGCATTACAAGTGCTCAATACTGTTTTAGGTGGCTATTTTGGTTCGAGGTTAATGGCTAATATCCGTGAAGACAAGGGTTATACTTATGGAATAGGATCGGGGATTAGCTCATTAAAGCACGCCGGAGCAATGTTTATTGCTACCGAAGTTGGGGCTGATGTTTGCAAAGCGGCGGTAACAGAAATTGAAAAAGAAATAAGCCTGTTAAAAAGCGAACTGATCCCGGAGGATGAGTTGTCGTTAGTGCGTAATTATATGATGGGCTCGTTGTTGGGCAGTCTTGAAAATGTTTTTTCGCATGCCGACAAGTTTAAAAATCTGTACTTCGCTGGACTTGATTACGACTATTATGACAGGTATGTCGATGCTGTAAAAACAGTTACTGCTATACGATTGAAAGAGCTGGCAAATGAATATCTGAATTTTGATAAGTTTTATAAAGTGATTGTAGGAAAATATTAATTAGATTATAGGTTGATTTGATGATTTAGAGATAGATTAAAGTCTGATTTTCAAATCATCAAATTGACATATTTTCAAATCCCCTACACAATTCCGAAATCGAACATCCGAAATCCGAAATAATTTGTTAGCTTTGCCCGGCAAATAATAACTCCAAACACATTATTTGCTATGCATTTAGACCCCCAAAAATTTGTCGCCGAAGGATTAACTTATGACGACGTTCTATTACTCCCGGCTTATTCAGAAGTTTTACCGCGCGATGTTGACACCAGCTCATATCTCACAAAAAAGATCAGGATAAACATTCCGGTTCTTTCAGCAGCTATGGATACGGTTACCGAATCATCACTGGCTATCGCTATTGCGCAGGCAGGCGGAATTGGTATACTCCATAAAAACATGAGTGTTCAGGCCCAGGCTGATGAAGTACGTAAAGTAAAACGCTCCGAAAGCGGTATGATTCAGGATCCGGTAACGCTTCACGAAGCCTCAACCGTTGCTGATGCCGTGAAAATTATGCGGGAGTACAGGATAGGTGGGATACCTATTATTGATGGGGGGCATAAACTGAAAGGGATTATCACCAATCGCGATCTGCGTTTCCAAAAAGACATGAACTTGCCGGTAAGTGACGTGATGACAAAGGAAAATCTGATTATTGCACCACTGGGAACTAATTTAATACAGGCAGAAGAGATCCTTCAAAGCTACAAAATCGAAAAATTGCCCGTTGTTGATAAAGACGGCATTTTACGCGGGTTGATCACTTTTAAGGATATTCAGAAATTTAAAAACTTCCCAAGCGCCTGTAAGGATGAATTTGGCCGCCTGCGTGTTGGTGCAGCTGTTGGAGTAGCTGCAGATAATATCGACCGTGTAAAGGCCCTTGTAGTTGCTGGTGTTGATGTTATTACGGTGGATACAGCACATGGTCATTCAAAAGGGGTAATTGATATGGTTAAGAGTGTAAAAGCTCTATTCCCGGATTTACAGGTAATAGCCGGAAATATTGCAACCGGTGAAGCTGCTATTGCGTTAGCTGATGCAGGTGCAGATGCAGTAAAGGTTGGTATTGGCCCTGGTTCCATCTGTACTACACGTATTGTTGCAGGTGTTGGTGTTCCGCAGTTATTCGCAGTTTACGAATGTGCAAAAGCACTTGAAGGGAGGGGAATTCCTGTTATTGCTGATGGTGGTATAAAACAAACAGGCGATATTGTTAAAGCTATTGCAGCAGGCGCAAGCTCTATAATGGCAGGATCATTATTTGCCGGAGTTGAAGAATCACCAGGCGAAACTATTATATACGAAGGCCGTAAATTTAAATCATACCGTGGTATGGGTTCTGTTGAAGCAATGGATAAAGGTTCAAAAGATCGTTATTTTCAGGATGAAACAGACGTGGTTACCAAATTAGTACCAGAAGGGATTGTCGGACGTGTGCCATACAAAGGCACTCTTGCTGAAGTAATCTACCAATATATCGGCGGATTACGCGCAGGGATGCATTATTGTGGAGCTGCCAATATTGAAGATCTGCAAAAAGCTAAGTTCGTACGGATCACAGCCGCGGGTATGCGCGAAAGCCACCCACATGATATTACTATAACCAAGGAAGCACCGAATTATACGAGGTAAGGATTGGTTTTTATTGAATACAAGACTTACGAAGTTTTTAAAACTTCGTAAGTCTTAAGGGTTTCAATTTTGACTAATTTGCATCAAAGTATAAACCAGCCGCTCCTAATATCCCGCTATTCTCCAATGCTGATCGCTCTATTTTTAAACACTCAATGCTTTTAGGATATACCAATGTATGAATGCGTTCCCACATGTTTTTTTCAAAGTAATTATATGCTGATTGGACAGAGCCGCCTAAAATGATGAGGGTAGGGTCGTAAGTATACATTATTAACTTAATGGCATTACCCAAATGAGTTCCCATCTCGCCATATAACTTTAAAGCTTGTGCATCGCCTTTTTGCGCATCTTTAAATACATCTTCGCCCTTTAATCCATATACATTATTAAAGAAGGAACCGCTGCAATAAAATTCAAAGTTATTGTCGAGATAATCTACGCATCCAAATTCGCCGGCACCGCAGTTTGGGCCTGCATATAGCTGGTTATTTATAATAATACCGGCACCCAGGCCTGTACCAATAGTTAGCCCAACCAGATCTTTTACGCCTTTACCTTTTCCAAAATAATGTTCTCCTAAGGCAAAGCAATTGGCATCATTATTTACGTGCACCTGAATATGATATCGGTTTTCAAGTATCTGTTTCAGGTGCACTTCTTTCCACGATGGAATATGTTGTACATCATAAACAATCCCTTGTTCAACATCAACCACGCTTGGCACTCCAATGCCAATAGCTTTAATGTTCTTGTTGATTAACTTATCAATTATGTAATAAATATCTTCTAAAACCTGTTCTTCGGTGCCTTTTGTGTTTATACGCCTTGATATAATTTCAGCTATCGATCCATCATTAACTACAGCACCCCGGATATTTGTAGCACCCAAATCGATGCCAATAATTTTTATGTTTTTCATTTGCAGGCTTAGTCTTTTTTATCGAAGATAGTTTTATTAGTGATAAGCGGTTTTGCCCAGAAACCAATGCTCAACATATAGCCAAAGGTTATGTAAAGGAAAAGCATACCTACTCGCAATCCAAAAAGATTTCCCAAGCCGCCGATAAGGAGCTGAACGACCGCTCCGCCTATAATCCCGGTAACCAAAATACCTGCAAATGAGCCGTGGTGTTCATCAACAGAACTAAGTGCAAGAGAAAATATAATAGGATACATTACCGACATGAAGAACCCAACAATAGGGAAGGCGTAAAGGGAAATTTGCGCGCCGCCAAAAAGTGCAAAAGATAAGCTTATAAGCGCAAGTATGGTAAAGGTTACCAAAAGCCTGCGGCTATCCAGTACCTTCAGCAAAAATAAACCTAAAATACCCCCGGCGGTCATCAGTCCCCAAAAATAAGCTACCGCATTTGCACCGGTTATTTGCGGGTCGAATTTGTGATACTGAAATAAAAACTGCGACATCCAGTAAGAAACTCCTTGTTCTGATCCTACATAACAAAATAACCCTATGAAATATAAAATGACAACAGGTTTTTTGAAAAGCATTACATGGGTTTTCCATGGCCCTGCTTTTTCATCATTAGCCAGCTCAACTTTCGGAAACCTGGAGAGCAGCATAATAACAAACATAAAAAGGCAAATAACAGCGAACAGCCAATAAAGGGAAATCCAAGGCATACTGGTTGGAACCAATGGCCTTAATACTGAAAAAACACCCGAACCTGCACCTTTATTTAGGTTTAAAACCATATATGAATATACAAGCGGACTCAAAAAAGAGGCCCCTCCAAATATCAATTGCGCTAATACTGATGTAAACGCGTAATTCTCTTCACCGCCGGATGTTCGCAATAGCGGATTGATAACCACCTGCAACATGGCCATACCACAACCTATTAAAAAGAGCGACAAAACAGCAGTAAGATAATTAGGTTCAATGGCCAGTAACAAAGCTCCGGAAAAAGCTACCACAAAAGCAGCAACCATTATGGTCTTCTCATTATACTTTTGTACCAGCATGCTCGAAGGGATTGACATTACCCCGTAGGCAATAAAAAAGGCAAAAGGTAAAACCCCGGCTAACAGATCGCTTAACTTAAAATCTTTTATAAATTCAGGCCCTAAGGGCCCGATAATATTTGTTATAAAAGAAATAACAAAAAACGTAAGCATTATGAGCGTTACGATGTAATAATTGCGTTTCATTGATCTGATTTAATGGCTGGTTAGGATTGATTGACTCTACATATTTAATGTAAATCTTTAGCATTACCAAGTTATTAAAACAATTTAAAAAGTTTGTAGTGGATTTGTTATGTTAAATCACAAAAAATGTTCTGATATGGTGTGAATTTTAATAGGTTTTAAACAAGAAAAATTCAGAAAAATCACTTTTTAAGAATTTTTGCCTCTGCTTAAAAAGCCTGTTTTGGGTAATAATGTTCATAACACAGATGTTAATAACCACTATTCAACAATAAAAAAATACCTTGAAATATCTATATATCAGCAATCGTGGGGGTGGTATAAAATTGTTAAAAACTTGTTAACAAAAAGTAAAAAAAAGTCTTGACAAATGTTATGCAGGCTACTATCTTAGAATCATCAAGAACGACGTACTTTGACAACCTTACAGGAAACTAAAATGAATCGGGCAAACCTTCGGGCTAGCTAAAGATCACGGAAGTCACTGAGTTACTGGAAAATGAAACGGCGAAAGTCGCGGAAAAAGAAAGATAATTAAAAGAGGTATTAGGAGGCCTGCAATTTTTTACGGAGAAAGGCAGACACCACTAATGAACTGAAAGCATCAATGTCCGCAAGGGCAACAGAATAGCAGATCGGTCGATTTACACAAAACTTGGTGCCAGCTGAGTAACTACGGTTACGCAGATGGTTTGGAAACGGAGGTCAAATCGCAAGAGGAGGCTTCCGTTTTCTCGTTTACAGCATTTTTTGTCTGCCTGTGTTAAATTCCATTTTTCTGGCATCCTTAAAATGGCTAATTTAGCAGAACATGAGTAAGGAAGGCAAAAGTAAGTCGAACGGAAGACCAAAAATATTCGTTTTAGATACCTCGGTGATCTTATATGATCACAACGCATTCGAAAATTTTCAGGAACACGATGTAGCCATCCCCATACAGGTACTGGAAGAGCTGGATAACATGAAGAGTGGGAATGACACCCGCAATTTTGAGGCCCGCAGTTTTATCAGATTGATAGATGACATCTCGCAAAATCACCTCATTAACCAATGGCGCCCTTTAAAAGGAGAAAGTAAAGGGAACTTTAAGGTAATAATGGATACCAAAAGTAAAGCCGCAGATGCAGAGGCTGTATTTGGATCAGATAAAACAGATAATCGTATTCTGAACGCCGCATTAAGTCTACAGGAAGAAAATCCTGACAAAAAAATTGTGCTGGTTTCAAAAGATATTTGTTTGCGTCTGAAAGCAAAAGCATTGAATCTTCACGCTGAAGATTATGAAACTGGTAAAATCAAAAATCTTGATGAGCTATATACAGGCGAAACAACTTTGAATAAAATATCCGAAAAGCTCATCAACCAGTTAAATAAAGAGGAAAGCTTACCTGCAGGCAGTTTTGAAAGCCAGCATGGTATCAATCATTTTTATATATTAAACGGCAAAAAGGGGGCAGTGCCCGGATTTTATAATTCGCAAACCTCACAATTAGAAAAGATTACAGAACAACCTGTATTCAATATTTCACCAAGAAACATTGAACAGGCTTTTGCTATCCACGCCCTGCTGCACCCCGATATTAAACTGGTAACCATACAGGGAAATGCTGGTACCGGTAAAACATTACTGGCGCTTGCAGGTGCTCTGGAGCAGCGAAAGCATTTTAGGCAGATCTATGTTACCAGGCCAATTGTTCCCCTTAGTAATAAAGATATTGGTTTTTTACCCGGCGATATTAAATCAAAGATAGACCCTTACATGGCCCCGATATGGGATAACCTGAAATTTATAAAAGATCAGTTTGCAGATGACGAAAAGATGCAGGCTAAAATTGATGAACTGGTTACTAATGATAAGATCTCCATTGCACCGCTTGCGTTTATACGTGGCCGCACCTTAAGCAAGATCTTCTTTATTGTCGACGAAGCACAAAATCTTACCCCGCACGAAGTAAAGACCATTATATCAAGGGCAGGGGAGAATAGCAAATTTGTTTTTACCGGAGACATTTACCAGATAGATACACCATATCTTGATGCAGAAAGTAACGGCTTAAGCTATTTAATTGATAAGGCTAAGGGGCATCCATTGTATGCACATATTACCCTGCAAAAAGGAGAACGGAGCGAGCTGGCTAATTTGGCTACAGAGTTATTATAATTGAGCTTATTGTTCGGAGATAATGCTTTCCGTAACCTTTGCAATATCGTTACTGATCTTATTGATAAAGCCAAGTTGCTCTTTTAATAGCAGGTCATCTGCAGACAATACTTTAGGCTCATTGTCGGTATTTATTGCAACCGTTTTCGGGGTGCTAACTTCAATTATGTCACCATCCAGCTTTTTATTCAGATCATTTAGTACAGCAATACTGCGTTTAAGCAGTTTAATGTTCTCTTGCGGCGTTTTATGCAAATCTTTTGCTGTAATAGTTGAAGCAATAGTAGCGATGTAAGATGACAAGATATGATTCAGCACAACAAATTTATGTACCTCTTTTATTTTCTTTTGTTTGCTTTTGGGTTCTGACGTCATCCGCTCAAATGCTGCTGATAGGTTGGCCGATTTTACATATACATCTTTACGTGCAAGTTTATATTCAATTGTACCTACTGTTTTTCCCAAAATACTTTCAGCAATTTTTACAAGGTAATTAACATTGGCATTAACTACGTTACGAAGGTTTTCCCTTATCTGCTCAAACTCCCAGCTCGGGAAAATAGTATAACTTGCTATAAAGGCTATGGTTGAGCCAATTACCGTATCAACAATACGTTCCTTCACTACAAACCCAACACCCAAAAACTTAAAAAGGATAAGCACATAAGGCGTCATAAATAGAACACTAACCACATAGTTTAACCGTAAAAAGCTATAGGTTCCTATCATTAAAACAACCAGCAGGATAAACTGTACATCTTTATCGGGAATATAAAGCAGGATAGCTATACCTGCTATTCCACCCGCAATAGTACCGATAAGTCGTTGGTAGTTCCGCTGTTTTGAAAGGCTGAAGCCAGGTTTTAAAATAACAATTATGGTTAATAAAACCCAGTAACTATGGTGCCCTATTGCTATATACTTGGCAGTTATAAAGCCAATTAAACAAACTAACGAAACCCTTAATGCATGTTTAAATGTAGATGAGCTAAATGAAAGGTTATCGAAAAAGATATGAGGGGCATAATCCTGCTTACTTACAAATTTTGAATATTCACCCGTTTCATTTTTTTTGATAAATGTATCCGACGATTTGGAGTTGTAATAACCATAAATACTTTTTATCCTCTCATTAAGATCGCGCAGGTTGATCAAGATCTTTTTTAACGCAATATTACTCGTTCCTTCACCGCTGGCGCCTATCTCGTCTATTCTTAGTTTTAATTGCTCCAGCCCGGTAATAAAATCAGGCTTATGTTTGTTGCGGGTGTTTGATAAAACCATAAAGGCAATATTATCTACCTCATTGGCCATACTCAATATCATGTCAGCTATCTGTTTTAAGATCCCCGTTGATTGAAATTTTTCCCTTATATGATTATAATCATAATGGGTAACCATTATCTGCTCATACATATCAACCAGATCAACAAACGTAAGCACCAGTATCCTGCCCAGCAGACATTGGGTGAAAGCATTGCTGATATTTCGAAATTCTTAAG
>JABDFZ010000052.1 GCA_013286325.1 Bacteroidota bacterium
ATTTATCACCCTAAAATCGAGCCTTACACATGCAAGCATCCTCAAAAAGATAGAAGAAATCCCTGAAATATTGGAATGCTACAGCATAACCGGCGAGCATTGCCTGATGCTGAAAGCCGCCACAGCCACAACCAAAAGATTGGAAGTTGTAATTGGTCAGCTTCGGCAATACGGAGAAACCAATACTTCCATTATTTTATCTGCAGCATTCGAAAAGAGAGGCGTTTTTAAGGGAATGGATTAAGAAAAGTTTATTATGCCAATAATGTACTCATGGTCATGATGTTTCGCCTTGTGTATATTTAAGAGAGTCTTTGTGAAATTAATTTTGCAATTGGTTAACTATTTCTCATATTTATGATAATTTCTTTCCTTAAAATCACACATATGAGAAAAACAAATTTAATGAATCTAAAATTAGATTCTAAAAGCACGCTCTCAAGAGCGCAAATGAAAAATATTAAAGGTGGGAGCATCCCTCCGGGATGTGTTTGCAAAACCGATACTGTAGATCCGCATTACCCGCCCCCACCTCCGGCTGGATGTACTACTTATCAACCAACCACTGGCGCGTGTTCACAGGATTATCATTATCTTCTTTGCTGTTAGTTATAAAATATTTTATTGACCCCACTCTCTGATGGTCAGCTTTTTGGATAGCAGTAAGCGGGAAATTGTTACAGCAAAACAAAACTTACGCAGTTTAAAAACCTCGTAAGTTTTGTTAATTCTCTCCTCAAATCCACTACCGAAATTCTACATTCCGAAATTTTCCCTTATGTTTGATTGCTAATTGACTATGAAGATCATTTTAAATACAAATGAGTAAATTTTGGGCTTATTTAAAAACAAAACAGTTCCGCATTACCTTAGTGTTGGCTGTATGTTCAGTTTTTGTTGTTGTTCTTGTTGTATTTTTTAGCCTTGGCTTCTACACACGCCATGGTTCGGGCATACCCGTTCCTCAACTAAAAGGCCTGCAGGTTGAAAAGGCTATCAGCCTGTTGAATGACCAGGGTTTTGAATATAAAATTGATTCAGTATACGTAAATGATCACCCCCCGGGAACGGTTGTTGAACAAGACCCTGATGCAGGCACCAGTGTAAAAGAAAACCGTACCATTTATTTAACGGTTGTTACACGTGTTGCACCTCCGGTTTCCATGCCCGACCTGGAACCACTTACCTATCGTGAAGCCGTTGCAACTCTTGCAAACTATGGTTTAAAGGTTGGTGATACTACTTATAAATCGGACATAGCCCGCGACCGTATCCTGGCTATGCGTTTTGGAGGACAGGATATAAAAGCCGGAACTAAGATCCCTAAAGGTTCAAGGATCGATTTGGTATTGGGTAATGGCGAAGGTGCAAGTGAAGTTGATATTCCAAACCTGATAAACCAGGACCTTGATGCAGCCAAATTTGTGATTAAACAAGGTGGTTTAACATTGGGAGTTATTACTTATCAGGGGCCGATAACCGACTCTACAAGTTTGGTTGTAGTAGCTCAATCGCCTATGAAAACCGATTCGTTAAGCAAAGCCAGTAATGGTACCCGTATCAACCTCACGGTATCACAAGGTAAAAAATCAGATGTCCCCAATCAGTAATCTCGAATTATTTACCCGCCTCCAAAAAGGCGAAAGTTTAAATTTGCTTGATGTTAGGGAGGAAATTGAATATCATACCTATAATATTGGCGGTAAAAACATTCCTTTATCAAAAATCACAAGCAATATTAATCAGGTAGGTTATAACAAAACCGATGAAATTATTGTTATTTGTAAAGCTGGTTTAAGAAGCGAAACCGCGAGAACAATATTGATACAAAACGGCTATCAGCAGGTGCGAAACTTAACCGGAGGTCTGATGGCTCTGCAAAAATTAAAACAATAAAAATATTTTTATAATGACTACGAAAAAAGCATCGGGAGGTACTTTAAAGAAATTCATAATAGCTATGGTGCTCATTCTCATCGTAGCATTGGGTTTTACAGGCCTTAACTATTATTTGAAATACTTTGGCGGTAATGTAACAGACAAACAGGAATACCTTTATATACATACAGGGGCTGATTTTAAAGACGTTTACAAAACCATAAAAGAACAGGGAATAGTAAAGGATACAGCTACATTTTACTGGGCAGCTGAAAATATGAACTATCTGAACAGGGTTAAACCGGGCAGATATCATTTGCACGAGGGTATGAGCAACCGTAAGCTCATCAATATGCTTGCATCAGGAACCCAGGAGCCTGTAACCCTGGCTTTCCATAATTTAAGGCTGAAGGAGCAGTTTGCAGGTTTTGTTTCGAAAAAGATAGAGCCCGATTCGGTTTCGATACTTCGCTTACTCGATTCAACAAGCTATGTGCAACAGTATGGTTTTACAACCGAGAATGTTTACACCATGTTTTTGCCAAATAGTTATCAACTATACTGGAATACAACGCCCGAAAAGTTTTTTAAGCGGATGTATGCCAATTATGAAAAATTCTGGACACCGGAGCGTAAGCAAAAAGCTGAAGCTATTAACCTTACGCCTATCGAGGTTTCTATTTTAGCTTCAATAGTTGATGCCGAGGCTTTACACGATGATGAAATGCCCGCAATAGCTGGTCTTTATCTGAACCGCCTCAAAAAAGGCATGAAACTGGAGGCAGACCCTACAGTTATTTTTGCCGAAAATGATTTTACTATTAAACGGGTGCTTTCCAGGTACCTGTCTATAAATTCGCCTTATAACACCTACCTGCATACGGGTTTGCCTCCGGGCCCTATCATGATGCCATCGGTTAATGCCGTAAATTCGGTACTCGATTATCAGAAAAACGATTATATTTATATGTGTGCCAAAGCTGATTTTTCGGGCTATCATGCCTTTGCTACAAACATGGCCGACCATTTGGTAAACGCACACAAGTTTCAGCAGGCACTTAATGATAGAAATATAAAAAGATAATGTTTGAGCATTCTACTAAGTTGCGGGTACGGTATGGTGAGACTGACCAGATGGGGTATATGTACTATGGCAATTATGCTGAGTTTTATGAGGTTGGCCGTGTAGAAATGTTGCGCAGCCTGGGCCTCACCTATAGCGGCATGGAAGCGTCGGGTATAATGATGCCTGTATTGGAGCTCAACTGTAAATATCTAAAACCAGCATTATACGATGAGGAAATAACTATAAAAGTTATTATGAACGAAATGCCACGTATAAGGATTCATTTTAAATATGAGCTTTATAATGAAAAACAGGAGCTGATAAATATTGGTGAAACCTTACTGGTATTTATAAACATGGAAACTAACCGCCCCTGCATTGCACCCCAGGATTTTCTGAATAAATTAAAACCATTTTTTGAGTAGATTTGAGTTAAATGAAGTGGACGCATCGTCTTTTACTCAGGTTCAAATTTTACCAAAGGTTCATCAACTGGTCAAAATCATACATATTGCCTGGGTTTGCTCCTTTGCCTTTGTATAATGTTGTGGCCTTTTTTGCCCATGAGATTCAACAGCGGACACTATTAAACCGTGCATCGGCACTGGCGTTTAATTTTATGCTGGCGTTTTTCCCAGCCACCATATTTTTATTAACGCTTATCCCCTATATCCACATAAAAGATTTCCAGGGGCAATTATTGAATATTCTTTCAACCATACTGCCTTATAATGCTTATGAAGCATTTCAACCAACCTTTGAATATATTATAAAACACCAGAACGGACAGTTATTGTCAATCGGCTTTATATCGGCGTTATATTTTGCCACAAACGGTATTAGTAATTTAATGCAGGCATTTAACCGTTCCTCTTTAGTTATTGAAAAAAGAACGTGGTTAAAACGCCGTAGCATAGCATTGGTACTTACTGTAGTGATCAGTATAGCCTTATTGGTGGCAATTACTATCCTTACGGCTGGCGAATCACTTATAGGGCTTTTAAAGGCTCATATTGAACAGAAAAGTCATTTTTGGCTTTATTTAATTACCCTTTCCCGCTGGATAATTGTAATAGCTATATTTTTTACCACTATATCCTTATTGTACAGGTATGGGCCGGCAAATAAACAAAAGTGGAAGTTTTTAAGTACCGGCTCCATAATAGCTACCATTTTAGCTGTGTTAACCTCCCTTGGGTTTACTTATTATATTGATAATTTCTCATCTTATAATAAGATCTATGGCTCCATTGGTACCCTGGTTATATTGATGCTATGGCTGTATTTAAACTCACTGATCCTGCTGATAGGTTTTGAGCTGAACGCCAGTATCGACTACTCCAAACGGAACATTAAAGTTGTAAAACCAATGTTCAATGCCTTCCGCCCAAAACCTGTTGAGTAAGAAAATTTGAGCATCCAGTTTGCTTTTTTAAGCGTTTTATAGCGGGTGCCTGTTCTAAAAAAATTCATCCGAAAACAAAAATAGCCTTCTAAAACAACTTCAACACACAAGCAATCAGCAACTTATAAATAAATAAAAAAACTTAACATCAGGTTTGTCAATTCGGCGTGGTTTTGTACTTTTGACCCCGGAGAGTTGGCAGAGTGGTCGATTGCGGCAGTCTTGAAAACTGTTGACTGTAACAGGTCCTGGGGTTCGAATCCCTAACTCTCCGCCAAGTAAAAGGTTCGCAAGTCGCGAACCTTTTTTGTTGATATACTATTCATCGTAAAGTCAAGACTTATATCAATCTTAGAATACTTTTGATTTCAAAAAAGATCTATTATGTATTATGGCAATTAAGATCGTTAAGCACTAGGTTAACCCATTCAGAATATTGTTCTTCAATTATGAGTGTTTGAAATCCGTATCGCTGACCTTCAATTTCAACTCCTCTCGAGTCATCGACATGCAGATCAATATTAAATGCTAACGGATACTTTG
Organism: Bacteroidota bacterium; assembly: GCA_013286325.1. GTDB lineage: Bacteria > Bacteroidota > Bacteroidia > Sphingobacteriales > Sphingobacteriaceae > Mucilaginibacter. The sequence goes on from JABDFZ010000052.1 coordinate 4,893, forward strand.
AACAATGAATATTACTGCCATATAGTTTTAGCAAATGTCGCCTCTGATTAATTACAAAATCAATTGAGAAGCCATTTAATAAGAAAAGAAGTTTAATCTTCGTGCATGACCTGTATGAAGTGGTGTATATCCCAACAATATGACCCCGCTTCTTTAACTCTTTAAAAAGCTCAACAGTTCCTTTTCGTATGCGTTCCATACCCAGCAACTTTTGAAATAAAGTTTGCCTCTCTGTTTCAAATGACTTATTTCCGGAAATTATAGTGTCATCTAGGTCGAAAGATATTTTCATAGAACATGTGTAATATACCCAAACTTGGTTACAGCATTTTTATTATGTCTCATTTAAGACAAATTGTTTTAACAGTTCAAATATCCATAATGAACTTTGCACCAAACATTTAACACCACTTTTCTATGTAAAAACAATATTTTTTAGTTATTGGTTATTTCCATCTTAGTTTTCAAGTATGCTTTTATAGCATCATCCCCTCAAGATGTTCTGCTTGATCCCATTCATTCAGGCAACTTCATTTAAGGCTGATCACTACCTATTCAAAAATAATTTAGTCTCCATTCTTATGGTTCTTGTCTAAACAATTGCCCCCTGTGTCTATTCTTCAAAATTCATATTAACGAGCAGAATACCTTTGAAATAGAAAAAGTAAACAATCAATAATTAAGGAGATAAAATAATGGAAACAAAAATTCAATTAACCCAAGCTCAAAAGCTGACCGCAATTTGTTTAGTTACAGCGGCAGTCGGTGTTGTGGTTCAGATAATATCTGGCGTACCTTATCCAAAGGTTCCACCTGTATTTTTTATACTGCTGATACCTGCAGCCTTGACAATATTTGGAAAATGGCGATGGACACCGTTGATTGTCATAATAGCCGGCTTGTTCCTTACCATGGGTCTGTTCAGCAGTGGGGCATATACACGCCTTTTTAATATAAGTAATATTGGAGGATCGGTTGGTCTGTGGATCCAGATGATCGGGGTATTAATTGCTACCATAGCAGGCATTATTACGTTTGTTCAGTATTTCGCAATCCGCACGTCATGAAAGCAGAAAGAACATCCCGTCGGTTAAACAGGTTGATCACTATCGTTGTTGTTTTTTTGGCAACTATTGCAGTTGTGGTTGCGATCCGCCGCAGTTTAATTCTTTCAGGTGCAATTAAGCCCTATGTCAATCCAAAATTCGGAGAATTTGATCATAGCTTCAGGCTTTACACGCTTTTAACTTTTTTTCATATTATTCCGGGGGCGCTGTTTATAATTCTTGCACCCCTGCAATTTATCCCAAAAATCCGTTCCAAATACCTTTGGTTTCACCGTCTATCTGGGCGAATTCTGGTTGTTTTAGGGTTGATAATCGGAATTACTGCCTTTATAATGACCTTTATGATGGCTATAGGCGGCGCTAACGAAATGGCAGCAACTGCTACCTTTGCAGTTATATTTTTATTCTCGCTAATTAAGGGATTTTACCATATCCGGAGACGAGAGGTCGCACTTCACCGCGAATGGATGATCCGGATGTTTGCCATTGCTTTCGCTATTGCTACGGTACGTCCAATTATTGGGATGTTTTTTGCGCTCTCCACACTATCACCCCATGAGTTTTTCGGAATAGCATTCTGGCTCGGCTTTACGCTTCACTTAATAACGGCAGAGGCATGGATCAATTATACCCGCAGCAGAAATAAACAAGTTGCCTGACTGTTTTATCCATCAATTTAAATATTTAGCTTTATTTTTTGGTAATGAAAAAATCTGCCGGCTTTAAATACATCAGCTACATTCTCCACCTGCTAATCTGGAGTGCGGTATTACTCCTCCCATACTTTGTTTCTAATTCGGTAAATGAGTATAAGATCGGGTTGATACCTGGCTTGCTGTTTACTGAAGCAGCTATGGCTAACATAGTTGTTTTTTATTTCAATGCCCTTTACTTATATCCTAAATTATTTAACAGGCGTTATTGGTGGTTATATATTGCAAGCAGCATTCTGCTCATCGTAGGATCGATCAAGCTCAAGCTATTTATTATAACTACCTGGTATCCCGGCATAGCTAAAAACGAAGCGATTATTTTCAGGTTTGTTATCATTTCGTCTGTTGCTACTTTTATAATTAGTATAATATACCGCAATATTGTAGACCGGATTCGTTTTGAAAGGGAGCAAAAAGAAAAACAGGCAGCACAAGTATTAACTGAGTTAAAATTTCTACGTTCACAGATCAGTCCGCATTTTCTGTTCAATGTATTAACCAACCTGGTATCGCTTGCCAGAAAAAAATCAGACAAACTGGAACAGTCCCTTATTATGTTATCCGATCTAATGCGTTATATGTTATATGACGCCCCTGAGAAAAAAGTAGAACTCGGCAAAGAAAGCGGATACCTTGAAAGTTATATAGCATTACAAAAATTAAGATTTGGAAATGATATAGAGATTGAGAGCACCATAAAACTTAGTGACGAAGACAATCGTTATGTTATTGAACCCATGTTACTGATCCCCTTTGTGGAGAACGCCTTCAAGCACGGAATAGGATATTCGGAACGGCCTTACATTTGTATTAAACTGTCGGTTGAGCGGGAAACCCTCACATTCGAAGTAATAAACAATTTCAATGATGAGCTCGATACCAGTAAAGACGAAAGCTCGGGAATAGGGTTAAATAACGTTAAAACACGTTTAGATATGCTTTATAAAAACAATTATACATTGGTAATAAACAATACTGATAATGTATTTCATATTATTTTAACCCTTAAGCTAACATGATTCGCTGCATTATTGTTGATGATGAACAACTGGTTCGTGAATTGTTGGAAGACAGTATACTGAACATACCCTTTTTACAACTTGTAAAAACGTGCAAAAACGCACTGGAAGCTGCCGATATCCTGCAAAAAGAAAAAATTGATCTTATTTTTCTTGATATCCAAATGCCCCGGCTTAACGGCCTTCAGTTTTTACAATCCATGGTTGAACCGCCGCTTGTTATTTTAGTTACTGCTTATGAAAAATATGCATTAGAAGGTTTTGACCTGAATGTTGTTGATTACATTTTAAAGCCATATAGCTTTGAACGCCTTTTAAAAGCATGTAACCGGGCAAATGATCTGTTCAAATTAAGGCAGTTAAAACCTATCTCAACAAATGAAGTTCCTGATTTTTTTGTTAATGTTGAATATGCCCTTGTAAAAATTGTTGTATCGGATATTAATTATGTAGAAGGACTAAAAGATTATGTAAAGATCCATCTTTCATCCTCGCCCAAACCCGTATTAACACACATGACCATGAAGGCCATTGAAGAAAAACTCCCTTCAGAAAGTTTTATACGTGTCCACAAATCATTCCTGGTAGCATCAGCTAAAGTCACCAAAATTAAGCGCGATCTTCTTTTTATTAATGAGCAGGAAATCCCGATTGGCGATCTTTATAAAGAAAACATTAACAGGGTGCTCCATCCTAAAAGTTAACTTTGTAAATAATTTCCAATTGATTGAGGGCGTCAAAAATCGGTTTTCATCAAGTATTCTACAGGCTTCATGTAAAATTGTATAGCAGGCGTAAAGCTTTATCTTCCTTAGTGATATAATTCATTAATCATTATAAAAGATAAGCACATGAAAGACCATTCTCACACCGAAGACCATTCAACCCCAAACCTTAATAATGATGGTATTGACCGTCGCGGATTTTTAGAGTGTATGGCCTGGGCAGGTACCGGGGTACTCTGGATGATGTCGGGCGGTATTTTAAAATCCTATGGCATGAGTCAGATGATAGATAAAACTACCGGCGACCTTAAAAATGGCTTACTTATGCCAAAGTCCGATTTTAGTTTTGTGCAGATCAGCGATAGCCATATCGGGTTTACCAAAGCAGCAAATCCGGATGTGGTTGGAACTCTTAATGCTGCTATTGCAAAGATTAACAACATGCCGGCAAGACCTTCGTTTGTGTTACACACCGGGGATTTGTCGCACCTGGCACAAGCCGATGAATTCGACACCTTGGAACAATCGCTAAAGAGTGTAAAAACCGAAAAAATATTTTACGTACCCGGTGAGCATGATGTAACCGACAATGGCAAATTATATCTTGAACGTTATGGTAAAGGAACATTGGGTGATGGATGGTATAGTTTCGATTCTCACGGCGTGCATTTTGTAGGGCTGGTAAACGTTACCAACCACGTTGATGGCGGCCTTGGTTATATTGGTGCTGCACAATTAAAATGGCTGGAGAACGATTTAAAAGGACTTTCGAGCAGTACCCCTATTGTAGTATTTGCACACATCCCGCTTTGGGCTATTTATCCGCAATGGGGCTGGGGAACTGACGACAGCGCGCAAGCACTGGCTTTGTTAAAACGTTTCGGATCGGTTTCAGTCTTAAACGGGCATATTCACCAAACTATTCAAAAAGTAGAAGGTAATATTACTTTCCATACTGCAAATTCAACTGCATTTCCTCAACCTGCGCCGGGCACTGCCCCTGCTCCGGGCCCAATGAAAGTTCCTGCAGAAAAATTACGTGGTTTATTGGGTTTAACCAGTGTAAATTATGTTGAGCACAACCATACGCTGGCTATAACAGATACTCCATTGATGGACGCTGATAAAGCAATCGAACAGAAATAAACAGCATAAAGAGCACATAATATAATAATGAAATCATCATGGGCCATGCTCATGAATAAAACAGGCCATGATAGCTTCATTGCCTTTAAAAAACAAATTATTTTAATGAAAAAGACTATACTGCTACTGCTGATCTTATTCACAGTAAAGATCAGCTGGGCACAATACAAGCCTGTTGAACAGGCTTCGGCCTTGAAGTTTACCATCAAAAATCTGGGGTTTGGCGTAGATGGTTCTTTTAGCGGTTTTGAGGGGAGTATTAATTTCGACCCTCAAAACCTTGCCGTAAGCAATTTTGATGTAACCATTGCAGCTGCGAGCGTAAATACCGATAACGGTTTACGGGACGAACATTTAAAGGGCGAAAGTTATTTTGATGTAAAGAATTATCCCCGCATACGTTTAGCTTCTGCTAAAATAGTGGCTACTAATAAAAATGGGATTTATCAGTTTACCGGACAATTAATCATCAAAGGCAAATCGAAACCGGTATCGTTTACGTTCACTTCTGCACCTGCAACGGATGGATATATTTTTAAGGGATCGTTTAAAATGAACAGAAGGGATTTCGGAATTGGCGGTACAAGCACCATATCTGATGAACTGGAGGTAATGATAAACGTTACCGCGAAAAAGGCTTAGTTATATTTTAAAAGTGGATAATTGTGAAGATCAATAAAAAACTTAGCGTTATAATAATCATGGCTGCCACCGTTACTATTGCAGCAGCTGCATCCATACCCAAAGCAGAACCAGGAAATTATACTAATTTAAAAGTGTTGCCAAAGGATATCAGCTCAAAGGATTTGCAAAGTATCATGGCAGATGATTTTGAGGATGGTTTAGGTGTAAGCTGCGGCTTTTGCCATGCTAATGCAAAAGATGGCCACGGCCTCGATTTTGCTGCAGATACCAAGCCAGAGAAGGAAATAGCACGTGCCATGATGCGCATGACCATAGGCGTCAACAAAAAATATTTTAAGGTGAAGCATCCAAAACTTGGTGATGCAGCGCTTGTCGTATCATGCACTACTTGTCATAAAGGCCAGCCATTTCCGGATGGAGCTGAACCAAAATGATTACATTAGTTGCTTAAAATCAATTGTTAATTAAGGTGTTTTTAAAAAACAATAAAATAATATATCACCTCGTTTTTTGGTTGCTGGCCTATCTTTTCTGGATCTTTATTTTCAGGAACAGCACGCTGGTATTAACCCATGCTATTACTATACAATTTTGCTATCTGATATTTATTGCTGGCAACTACTATTACAATTCTCTTTTTACGGTTCCGTCACTTCTTAATAAAAAAAAATACCTGCCTTTCGGCATCTATTTTTTGGTGGGCATTGTTGTAGGGGCATTATTAAGGGTTCCTGTATCTTTCCTGGTTAATAGTTATCTGTTTAAAGTAAGCACGGTTCAATTTAATCCGTTCAAGGTGTTCTTTGATTCGTTTGTAAACATATTCTTTTGGGTGGTGCTTATACTGGTTGCTAAATTAATAGCCGAAAAAATAAGTTCACAGCGGTATATTGAGCAAATTGAAAAGGAAAAGGCAGATAACGAACTTAATTTTTTAAGGGCTCAGTTTAACCCGCACTTCCTATTTAATTCTATCAATTCCATATACGCACATATTGATAAGTCAAACAAAGGTGCACGCGATATGCTGCTTGTTTTTTCGGAGATGCTGCGCTACCAGCTGTATGAATGTAACGTTGAGAAGATTGAGCTCGACCGCGAAATTAATTATATCCGCAATTACATCGCATTGCAAAAAAGCAGGATAGACGAGCGGATAAACGTGTCGTTTATAACCGAAGGGGTAAATGAAAATATTAAAGTAGCGCCATTAATATTTATTACGTTTATTGAAAACGCTTTTAAATATGTAGGGTTCAACGAATCAAGAGAAAACAGCATATACATTAAACTTAAATGTGAGAATGGCGATCTTAGGTTTACCATTTTTAATACCAAGGACTCGTACATTAACAGCGCTGAAAAATCATCCGGCTTAGGAATAGCCAATGTTAAGAGAAGGCTGGAATTACTATATCCGGATAAACATTTATTGATGATAGAAGACAACAAAAACGATTACTCAATTACATTAATCTTATTTAAGATATGATTTTAAATTGCGTTATAGTTGATGATGAGCCAATGGCCCGCAAGCTTTTACAGGAATATATTGAAGAGACCGACTTTTTAAATTTAGTTGGTATTGCCGAAAATCCGCTTAAGGCTATTGAAGTGATCAATAACCAGGAAACAGATCTGGTCTTTCTGGATATCAATATGCCTAAAATGAATGGCATAGCGTTTTTAAAATCGTCATCAAACCTGCCTATGATAATCATGACAACTGCCTATGGACAGTACGCGCTTGAAGGTTTTGAAATGGCGGTGATTGATTACCTGGTAAAACCATTTTCGTTAGAGCGTTTTATAAAGGCAAGCCAAAAAGCATTGGAATTAAAGGTTTTAAAACAAAAGAATACCTTGATTGATAAAACAACTCCACAATACTTTTATGTAAAATGTGATGGAAAGATTGAACAGGTAATATACACCGAATTGCTTTATATAGAAGCGATGGCTAATTATGTAACCTTATATACTATAAATGATAAATTGGTTGTTTACCTAACCATTAAAGGCATTTTAGAAAAGCTACCGCCCGATAAATTTATCCAGGTGCATAAAAGCTATATAGTTAACATTGACCGGATAAGCACTATTGAGGGTAATATGCTTCACATTGGGAATACCAAAATTACAATGGGTGCAAATTATACAGAAGAGGTATTGAAACGGGTTTTAAAAGACCGGTTTATAAAAAGGTAAACTATAAAACTGCGACAAAAGGCATCGGTTACTCAGCCGGTGCCTTACTAATTAAATGCCACAACCAATATCCCCCATTCGGGGTGATTTTTATCTGAACACTTTTAAATAATTTTGATGTCTTGGGGTAATTTAGGGCAGCAGGCGGGTATGCAAAAATTTGTGTAATTTGTATGCAGGCAAACATCTGCAATAAAAAAGAATGGTTAATATCAATAAGAGGTATATAGTAGCAGGCAGGTCACGAGTATTTAGCTGTAGCTGTGTATTGTTGTTTATCTTCTTTAACCAGTCTGTTAGTTTTGCCCAAAAACATGCATTCTTAAATTATGGCATTAGCGATGGCTTAATCCAGTCGCAGATTAATACTATTCACCAGGGTATTGACCATACTTTATGGTTGGCAACGCTTGGCGGGGTGAGTCGCTTTGATGGAAGGGAATTCACCCCCTATTCCCGGCAAACTGGGTTGCCTAATAATAGTGTTTTCACAGCTTATGCTGATAAAAAAGGAAATATTTGGTTCGGCACACAGGATGGTTTAGCCAAAATGACTGATAAAAAAATCTACACATACCCTACTCCGCCAAATTTAAAAGCAAAATTTGTAACAAGCATAATGGAGGATGGCGCCGCAAATATGTGGTGTTTATTAAGCAATCATCTCTATAAAATTATTGGCAACAAACTTCAGAAACAGCTGATACAAGACACCATTAAGCAACCTATAACCTGCCTTGAAGTTGACAAAATTGGACAATTATATGCATCAGTTTACCGTAAGGGAATTTATTACCTTAATAAAGACAAGTGGGTAAATGTTGCTGAATACAAGGACAAATCGTTAATAATTACGAAGATTATTTTTGATAAAAAGGATACTCATAGAATTTACCTGCTTGATGACAAGGGTATTTATACTTTAACAGGTAACGACCTTCAGTCTTATCAACCTAAATTAATTAGCGGCATTAAAAGTCGTTTACTAAGCCTTGAACAAGATGTTAATGGTGATATGTGGATAGGCACTAACAATGGGGCTTATCTGCTTAAAAATAATGAATTGACTCATTTTACAGATAGCAATGGGTTTACCAATAAAGCCATAACTGATATTTTTAATGATAATGATAACAACTTATGGCTTGCAAGCCAGGGAAACGGTTTGTATAAATATGAGGGCGACAGTTTTTTAACCTTTGATAAATCGCAGGGACTCCCCAATGATCAGGATATTATGGGGATTACAAAGGATAAAAACAATAATATTCTTTTAGGGATAAACGGCGGCGGCATAATGCGGTACGATGGCAATAAACTATCTTTTATAGATATGCCAAAGGATATTCAGAGCTTAAAAAAAGTGCAATGCCTTTATACCGATAAAAAGAAAATGATATGGATAGGTACCGAAATTGGCGGTATATGGAAATATGATGGAAAGACGTTTACGAAAATTTTAGGAAGTGATCAGTATTCAGTCAACGGAATTACCGAAGATGAAAACGGCACTATTTGGGTAGCTACTCCTCTGGGGTGTTTCTACGTTGAAAACAATGTATGGAAACGCCTTGATAACTTTTATTCATTTTCTTTTTCAGTAATGGTTACCGGTAAAGACTCAGTAATTGTTGGCACTTATGATGGTATTGCTTTAGCTGTAAACAAAAAGGTGGTAAACACTTTTAAATTTAAAGCAGTAAAAACTTCGGCAGTTTATTGTATGCTGAAATACAAAGACTTTTTAATAGTTGGCACTGACGATCGCGGCATATTTACCCTAAACAACAAAACCGGACTGGTAAAAAACTACAGTGTAAATGATGGCTTAAATTCAAACGCAATTTATAGCCTTACTACTGATGAATGGGGAAACATTTTTGCAGGCACAGGGCGCGGGGTTAATATAGTCTCCTTCGATCTTAAGCAAGATAACTTTACTATTTCAGCCAATAATACGTCAAAAAACACCTTACTCGAGTCGAATCAAAATGCTGCCTTGTATGCAGACCATAAAATGTGGATCGGTACAACAGTTGGCGTGGTAGTTTATAAAACAGGAGTAATCAATTCTATCTCTTCACCTCCATTTATTCTCATAAAATCGGTTAGGTTGTTGCCAGAAACATATGATAATAAAAGCGTGCCTGAGATGTCATTAACCAATGGCGCAAAATTGTCGTACAATCAAAACCACATTACCATATCATTTAGCGGCGTATATTTAAAAAACCCACAGGGTTTATCTTACCAATATAAATTGCGCGGTTTGGATAGTAGTTATTCGGCCCTGGTAAAAAACAACGTGGTCGACTACCCCTCCCTTCCGCCTGGTAATTATGTGTTTGAGGTTAAGGCCTATACGGCAGATGGCCTGGCATCAAAAAACACGGCCAGTTTTTCGTTTTCAATCACAGCCCCTTTTTATCAAACAGTAACATTCCGCTTATTAGCTATTGCTGCACTTATTTTAACCGGCATAATGGTTGAAATATTGAGGCACCGGTTTAAGGCCCGAAGGCGTGAGGCTATTAATAAAATGAGGCGCGATGAGAACCTGAAGATAAGACAGCAAACCGCTGAAGATTTTCATGATGAGTTAGGTAATAAGCTTACCCGTATAACCGTACTGTCCGACATACTGGATACCAAGATGGATGAAACGCGGACAGATCAGAAAAAGCTTTTAGAGCAAATAAGGCAAAATGCATCCTCTTTATATAATGGCACCAAAGATATATTATGGGCCCTTGACCCTAAAAGTGATAATTTATACGAGATATTAAACCATATAAAAGATTTTGGTACTGAGCTCTTTTTGGATACTAAGGTTGATTTTAAGTTTGACGGAATAACCACATCGTTTAACCAGTTTAACCTCCCGATGGAATACAGCCGTAACCTGCCCATGATATTTAAGGAACTTCTGAACAATATACTTAAACACGCGGGCGCAACATCTGTACATATAAATGCAACTACTGACAGAAGAAACGAACTTTGCATGATAATTACAGATAACGGCAGTGGTTTTGATGCCAATGAAACTTACAGGGGCCAGGGGTTAAAAAATATCATTAACCGTACTAAACGCATTGGCGGCGAAATAGAAATAGCCTCGGCACATGGATCGGGTGCAACAGTAACGCTAAAAATTAAGTTAAACAGAAAAACGTAAACAGTAATAGTTAACCATTATATTGAATTGTATGAGAACAGCGCATAATATAAGGATAGTAATTATTGAGGATGATGAAATCATCCGCGATGGTTATACTTTGCTCATTGGTCGTGTTGAGGGTTATGAGGTTGTAAATAATTATGCAAACTTTGATGCTGCGGCTAAAACTATTACAGATGATTCGCCGGATGTTATCCTGCTGGATATAGAATTACCGGGTACCAATGGGATTGAAGCCATTCCCAGGTTAAAAAAAATGCTTCCTCACGCCCATATCCTGATATTAACAGTTTACGAGTCGGAAAAATTAATATTTGAAGCACTGGCAAACGGTGCATCAGGCTATCTTACCAAAAATACAGCAGCAGCAAAAATTGTTGAATCAATTAAAGAGGTAAAGGATGGCGGCGGCCCCATGAGTGTAAATATTGCACGGATGGTGATCAAATCATTTCAGCGCAACCCCGACTCGCCGTTATCAAAACGTGAAACGCAGATACTTGAACTTATTGTAGATGGGAAAAGCCGCAGCCAGATAGCTAAAGAATTGTTTATTGATCTTGAAACGGTAAGGAGCCACATCAAAAACATTTACTTGAAACTTGATGTAAACTCCCGCGCCGATGCAATTAAAACTGCCAAAGAGAATAAACTTATTTAATAGGAAAACAAGGTACTGCCGTATCACTTATAAATTGACGTTTAGCCAGTAGTATTTGCACAAAAGTGTAAACCTTGTTTTTTTTCAAGAAGTCAATTCAATTAATTGATTATCAGTAATTTATACAGGAATTGGTGTTGAATTGTGTAAACCCAACGTAAACCCACTTTTTTATTAGTTGAGTCAACTTCCAATCCAGAACTATACGTCAATTTGTGGTTGATAAACAAACTGCGCCTGTTAAAAGCGCAGCTCAATAGTTTATATAAGTTTAATTTTTGAAGCATATCCGCTGATGCAGGCAACTATTAAAAAACTACCGATATAATTATTATCCGTTTCATTGTCTTTTATTAACCATTTGCGCGTTTCTTTTCATCTTCGGCACCACCGGCTCTGCGTTTTGCAGGGGCAACTTTATTATTGCCAAATCGATAAACAAATGCCAAAGTAGCCACCCGAGATTCAATGTGCCGCTTAAATATCTCGTTATAATTGCCAATATCGGTTGTGCCAACCAGGTTATTTGTAAGCAGGAAATCGGTGATATTAAATTTAAGTGTGCCTTTACCCTTAAGTATAGTGCGCTGTATCCCTGCCGACAGGTCAAGCGTGTGTTTTACGTACAAATAGCCATACACATTACCCGAAGTATATATGCCATTGAGCTCCGCAGTCATTTTTTTCGATATCGTAAAGCTGTTATTTGAATTTGCATCAAAGGCAAAAGCTCCTTTATTCAAAGGCGTATTGGATAAATTGCCTGAATAATCACTGTAATAAGTATTTAAATTATTACTGCTGCTCCACCATGAAGTAACCTCAACCGGGACTGTGAAACTTAAAGAATAATAGTAGTATGTAGCTAAGTTTCTGTCTGATTGTATGGTTACCCTGTCCTGGCTTTCACTTGGGAAAAGAACACTCGTAATATTATCGCTGGTATTACTATAGGATAATGTAATCGAGTATTTTTGTTTATATGTATAGGTAAAATCAGACTGGTAAGTAAGTTGAGGTTTTAAATATGGATTCCCTTCTACATAAGTACTTGGATCGAGGAAAAACTTAAATGGGTTTAACTGCTTGTATGTTGGCCTGTCAATGCGCCGACCGATAGACAGGGTAAGTTCATTTTGCTCATCTATTTTATCGCTTACAAATCCACTTGGAAAAAACTGAATATATGAGTTCCTGAATTTATTATTTGTAGTTAGTTGATTGCCATCAGCAATGGTTTGTTCAGCACGTAAACCCAACTGTATTTTATATTGATTAAAGTTCTTGCTGTAATTTATATAGCCTGCATTAATATTCTCGGTATATATAAAATGATTGGTTTTGGTAGTGTCGAGCTGAGCAATATTGTTAATTATATTATAAAATGCCAGGTTATTATCAGCCCTTACATAGCTCGATTTAAAACCAGCCTCTAATTTGGCCTGGTTTTTCAAAGGCTTTACATAGTCAGCTTTTATCGAGTAAATATTCAATGCACCTGTTTGATTATCTTTTAAAATATCGTTTGGCTGAGCGGTTGTACCATCTAAATTAAAATAGCTGGTTATATAGTTTTGCAGGCTGTTACTGCTATAGCGTGCATAATCAAGGTCAGCCGTAATTTCCTGCCCCGCTGTATCAATTGTATGTTTAAAATTGAAGTTACCTGCGAAGTTTTTCGGTCTGTCTTTCGAGTTATTGCTTGTTTTAAAATACGATACTTTTTGTCGCAGGCTATCCAGTACATCTGAAGAATTTTCACCTGTCGGGTTATACCCCGCAATCAAGCCTGTAAATACCATTCCTACTGTAGTGTTTTTTGATGGTGAATAATCAAACCCGGCCTTTGCCAGGTTACTATGCACCGGGAATTTCAAGTAATTATCCTGGTTGTAAGCGCCACTAAGTGTACCATTATTGTTTAAAAAATTGCGGGATAAAACCAGGTGGTTATAACTTTCGCGATAGGTATAATTGTAGTTCCCAAATATGTTGATGTTTTTATTACGATAGTTAAGGTTGATTCCCTCATTCAACTTTCCATAAACACCTTCACCGGCACTTAATGAAATTGATCCGTTCACTCCAAAACGCTGGTCTTTTTTTAGCTTGATGTTGATTATTCCTGCACTGCCTGCAGCTTCAAATTTTGCAGATGGGTTAGTGATCAGTTCAATTTTGTCTATTGAGTTTGCCGGTGTGGCTCGTAATAAATTAGCAAGGTCCGTTGCAGCCAGATAGGTTGGCTTTCCGTCTATCATTACTATTACACCTTGCTTACCTTTTAAGCTGATATTATCGTTTTGATTTACAAGTACACCCGGCGAACGTGATAGTACATCGAGCGCACTGCTTCCTGCACTTACAATACTATTATTTACATTTATAACCACCCGGTCAAGCTGCCTTTCAATAAATGGCTTCTTCTCTTGTACGGTTACCTCGGCTAATTCTTTGCTTGCAGGCTCAAGATGCAGATCGGCAATAGTAACTTGCTGACCACTTTTACCCACGGTAAATAACGCGGAGTACATTTTTTTGTACCCAACCTCGGTCGCATTCAGCATATAATTGCCATCCTTTATGTTTTCAAAAGTTATACGACCATCCTTTTCGCTGATATTTACCTTAACAAGTGATGAATCTTTGGCATTAAGAAGTGATACGGTCGCTCCATCAACCCCTTTCGAGTTTTCATCAACAACCTTCGAAAAAACGGATGTTTGCGCTATAGCAAATTTGCAAAAACATGCAACAATTAGGGTAAGGAGTCTTGGCTTCATGTAAATTATCTATGTTACCAAAACTAAATGATAATTATATGGTGTAAATCACCCCAATAGGGTGATTTACATTTATTTACAAGATATTACTTTTGATACGTATAGATTTCTCCGATGAAATACTTAGCAAAAATTGGTTTTAAAAAGATTCATTTTGTTAAAAAATCAAAGTATCCGTAACCAATTTCACGATTTGGCATCTTATACTAAACTAACCGATATAATATATGATCTTGAAAAATTACCTGAAAATTATTCCAATCCTAATTGGACTATTTTTTACTCTGAACACCTTTGCACAGCCTCGCCTCCCGGAAGGATATTTTTGGAAAAAACTACCCAACGGGCTGGAAGTAGTGGTTATTGAAAACAGTAAAGTGCCATTGGCAACTATAGAAATTGCTGTAAAAAATGGCGCTTATACTGAGGGTCCCGAATTTAGTGGTTTATCCCACCTTTTTGAGCACATGTTTTTTAAAGCGAACAGGGATTACCCAGACCAGGAGCATTTTTTAAAACGCGCCCAGGAATTAGGTGCTATATGGAACGGCACTACAGATGTGGAGCGTGTAAATTATTTTTTCACTTTTGACCGTGACAGCTTAAAAGCCGGATTAAAATTCATGAATGCCGCTATCCGTTTTCCAATATATACAGAAGAAAGCATGAAGAAAGAGCGTCCGGTTGTAGATGGTGAGTTTCAACGCGCGGAAAGTGATCCTGGTTTTCAGCTCTGGTACAATGTACAACTAAAGCTTTGGGGCGATTTAGTGACCCGCAAAAATGCTATCGGTATTCACGAGGTAATAAACACCGCCACTCCGGATAAAATGATGATCATTAAAAACAAGTATTACTTCCCAAATAACAGCCTGCTTACCATTTGCGGAGATGTAAAACATGAAGAAGCATTTGCCATGGCCGAAAGCGTGTTTGGGGACTGGGCAAGCAGCGGTTTTAATCCACATGAAAAGTACCCTATCCCTCCTTTTAAACCATTAACAAAAAACGAATATTTTATAAAGGAAACATCTATTGCACAAACACCTTACATGCAATTTTCATGGCAGGGACCTTCATATCTTACTGATTCTGCGTCTGTTATTGCTGCCGATGTTTTTTCAACTATTGTGGGCTTAAACTCATCAAAATTACAACAGGCATTGGTTGATAAGGGTTTAGCATCAGCAGTTCAATTAGGCTATACCACCAATAAATACGTTGGCCCTGTTGATATTTTTGTTGTACCTAATCCTAATAAATTAAAAGAGTGCTATGATGAATTAATGAAGCAACTGAGCATGTTTGCCAATGCTGATTATTTTACAGACGAGCAGTTAAAAGATGCACAAGCCATTTTATTGCGCAACAGCATATTCCGGAAAGAGAAACCATCATCACTTGCAAGTCAGTTAAGCTATCAATGGTGCAGCACCTCGCTCGATTTTTATACCGATCTGGATAGCAATTACCAGAAGGTAACCCGTGCTGATATACAGAAATATTTAACTACTTACCTGATTGGCAAGCCCATGGTAGCAGGCATGGTGATTAAGCCCGAGGTAAGTAAGCAATATAATGTGGCTTCATTTTTTGCAGCAAAATAAATAACAGGTTATAAACATCATTAAACACATTAAAGAAGAATAATCATCATGTTTAAAAAATATATATTCAGCCTGTTAGTTGTAACTGTTGTTGCAACCTCATACCAGGCAAAAGCGCAAAATAAAGCGTACGAAACTACAGTTGATGGCGTAAAGGTTATCGTACAACCCAGCGGTAACGAAATTGTGCAGATCCAAACTGTTATAAAGGGTGGAGTGCAGAATTATCCGGCTGATAAAATGGGGATCGAGGCGCTTGCATTTACAGCACTTACCGAATGCGGAACACTCACCCATGATAAAAACAGCTTTAAAAATGCTTTGGATAAGGTAAGCGCCAATGTTTACGGCGGGAGCAACAAAAACTATTCTGTTTTAGGTATGAACTGCATTAAAAGCGATTTGGACGTGGTTTGGCCTTTATATGTTGAGGCTCTAACTCAGCCTAAATTTGATGCACAGGAATTTACCCGCATAAAACAGGATGCCATCAATGGGTTAAAAGCAAATGAGTCTCAGCCGGATGCCGCTATTGATAAGTTTGCAAACAAGGTAGCTT
>JABDFZ010000053.1 GCA_013286325.1 Bacteroidota bacterium
GGGAAGCGTTTACCGGCCAGGCTTTAAAAGAAGGTTATCAGCAGCAGTTTCTGGAGGAGAGTGGTCTATCTGTCAAAAGAGATAACGGATCGCTGTACGACCGTTACAGGGGGCGGGTAATGTTCCCTATCCACAGTTTTACAGGCAGGATCATTGCCTTTGGCGGCCGTACGCTTAAAAGTGATAAAAATGTACCAAAATATGTAAACTCGCCTGAATCGGAGATCTATCATAAATCAAATGTGCTTTATGGCCTCTACTTTGCTAAAAAGGCAATCCGCGAGGAAGATAATTGCTTTTTGGTTGAGGGATATGCCGATGTGCTCTCTGTTCACCAGGCAGGTATCGAAAATGTAGTTGCTTCGTCGGGCACTTCGTTAACTGTTGAACAGATCAGGCTGATCGGTCGGTTTACCAAAAACATAACCATTTTGTATGATGGTGATGCCGCAGGTATAAAAGCATCGTTGCGTGGTCTGGATATGATACTGGAAGAAGGGCTGAATGTTAAAGTGGTTCTTTTCCCGGATGGGCACGACCCGGATTCGTATGTGCGCAACTTTGGCACAAACGGATTTAAAAAACATATTGCCGATAACAAGAAAGATTTTATCCTTTATAAAACCGATATCCTGCTAAAAGAAGCCGGGAACGATCCGATTAAAAAGGCAGATGTAATACGAGAAATTGTAGAAAGCGTTGCCAAGATCCCGGACTCAATCAAGGCGTCAGTATTTATAAAGGAGTGCAGCTATTTATTACAGATAGATGAACGGGCACTGCTTTCGGAACTGAATAAAATGCGGATGGCGAAAGCCAAAAAAGATTCGCAACAGCAAATATCAAGACCTGCACCGATTGATGAAACCTTGCTTGAAGAACCCGAAATAAGGGTTGAAAAAGAAGATCATAGTCAGGAAAAAGAGATCATAAGGTTATTATTGTTGTATGGTAACCGGGTGATTGATTGGGATGGCATTGCCAATACTTACATTGGCCCTTTTATGGTAGCCGAATTAAGCGATGTTGAATTTGAGAACTCAATCTGCAAATCGTTTATGGAGATTTACCGTAAGGAGGTAGAAAATGGTGTATTACCTGATGAACAGTATTTTATACATCATTCTGAAAAAAGCATAGTTGATTTAACGGTGACCCTTATTGCCACAAAATATACCCTAAGTGAAAACTGGTACGAAATGCACAAGATTTTAGTACCTGATGAACAAGTGAACATGAAAGCTACAATCCTGGGCGCTATTTTTCATCTCAAAAAACAAAAAGTAGGGAAGATATTGGAAGGGCTAAGAAAAGAACTGCAAAAGACTGAGGTTGAGGCCGACCAGGAGATATTGCTAAACCAATACATGTACATGAAAAAGGTTGAAAAAACCATTTCGGATTATTTAGGTTCTGTAATTTTAAAATAATGGCCCAACATCTTGACCTGGGCCGCAAAGGCGAAAGTTTAGCAAAAGCACACCTGGAAAATGCCGGCTACGAGATTTTGGATGAAAACTGGACACATGGCAGGCTTGAGGTAGATCTTATTGCATATAAAAACAAGGTGATTATATTTACCGAAGTAAAAACACGTACAGGTAATCATTTTGGCGAACCTGAGGACTTCGTTGATGCCCGTAAACAAAAGCTATTGGTTGAGGCAGCGGATGAATACATTTACCTGATGAATCACCAGGGCGAGGTTAGGTTTGATATTATATCAGTGCTGTTTGACCGGAACAACAATTATATACTAAAACACATAGAAGACGCGTTTTGGCCAACAGCCATGTAAAAACCACATGAAATATAAATTTAACTTACTATTAGCGGCGGCTGCCTTATTTGTGTTTAGCTGCCGTAATAACAATCAGCAGGAAAATAGCATTAGTATAAGCCCCGAAGCAGGGACAACTTACAAATCGGGTGATGCTGTTGCTGTAAAGGCACATTATCCATCCAATATAAAACCTGATTCAATTGTTTATTTGGTTGATTCGGTGAGAATTGGATCGCTGAAAGATTCATCTGCATTATCGTTAAAAACAGATACTATACCGCTTGGCCCCAGGGTAATAACTGCAAAAGTTTACCAGGGCGGCAAAAGTCAGGATATATCGACCAATATTGTTTTGTTAGCTGCTAAAGCGCCGGATGAATATACTTATAAGGTGGTAAAAGTATTTCCACATGATACCTCGTCGTATACCGAGGGCTTGCAATACGCTGATGGTGTTTTGTATGAAAGTACCGGCAACTATGGAAGCTCGACGATACGGAAATCGGACTTAAATACAGGGAAGGCGTTGCAGGTAACCAAGCTTGACAGTAAATATTTTGGTGAGGGGATGTCGGTTATTGGGGATAAAGTTATCCAGATGACCTATAAGGAAAAGGTTGGCTTTGTTTACGATAAAAGCAGCCTGAAGCTTTTAAGTACTTTTATCAATAACGTTGGTGTTGAAGGCTGGGGGATGTGTTTTGACGGGAAGAAATTATACTTCGACGACAGTACCAACCGTATCTGGTTTTTAGATAAAACCAATTACCGCAACATTGGTTTTATTGACGTTTATGACGACAAGCAGGCTATCAGCGAGGTAAACGAACTGGAATATATTGACGGAAAACTGTATTCGAATGTTTATACGAAAGATACCATACTGGTGATAAATCCTAAAACCGGGGCAGTACTTCAAAGGGTGGATATGAAAAACCTATGGCCTTTAGCAAATCGTCCTACCGGATACGATAACCTCAATAATGTATTAAACGGGATAGCCTGGGACGAAAAGGGTAAACGGCTTTTTGTTACCGGAAAAAAATGGCCGCATGTTTATCAAATTGAGCTGATAAAGAAATGAAATATAAAATCCACCTGATAGTTGCGGCAGCAATAGTTTCGTTTGCTTTTAGCTGTACGCAAAAGGATAATAACATCAGCATAAGCCCTGAAGCGGGCACTACCTATAAAACCGGCGACCCGGTAACTATTAAAATACACTACCCTTCAGGAGTAAACCCTGACTCCGTTGTTTATCTGCTTGATTCGGTAAAGGTTGGTTTGAAAAAGGACTCGACAGAGTTATCCTTAAAAACGGATAGCATGCCGCTTGGCCCGCGTATTATAAAGGCTAAGGTTTACATGGGTGGCAAGAGCCAGGATATATCAACCAATATTGTTTTGCTGCCGGCAAAAGCACCGGAGCAGTATACTTTTAAAATAGAAAAAGTTTTTCCGCATGATACCAGTTGCTTTACCGAGGGCCTGGTTTATCAGGATGGTTTTTTGTACGAAAGCTGCGGAGGCTACCTTAACCCGCCACCTAATGAAGAGGTAACAGGGCAATCGAGTTTAAGAAAGGTAGATCTGATCACCGGAAAAGTTCTGCAAAAAACAATGGTTGATCCAAAGTCATTTGCTGAAGGTATATCTATTGTCGGCGACAAGATAATACAGCTTACTTATCATGAAAAGATAGGTTATGTATATGATAAAAGCACATTAAAGCTGCTGAGCAAATTTACCGATAGCATTGGTGTTGAGGGCTGGGGCATGTGTTTTGACGGTAAAAAACTGTACAAGGACGACAAAACCAACCGCATTTATTTCCTGGATAAAGATAACTATCACCAGAAGGGTTATATTGATGTTTATGATGATCAGGGAGCTATAAATGAGATCAATGAGCTGGAATATATCGACGGTAAAATATACGCCAACGTTTGGAAAACTGATAATATTATAGTAATTGATCCTAAAACCGGGGCTGTTTTGCAAAAAATCGATTTAACAAATCTCTATTTACAAAGCAAAAGAAACCTAAATGCCGATGTGTTGAACGGCATAGCTTACGATGCGGCTACTAAAAGGATTTTTGTAACAGGAAAAAAATGGGATAAGCTATTCCAGGTGAAATTTGTAAAGAAATAGTCTTCTAAAGACTGTTGCAAGTAGATTGAGTTTATGCTGATTCATCAATGATCTTCTGCCAACCATATTTTTCCATAAACTCATTCACCTCCTCCTCAAAAGATTTTTTTGAATGGTGTGTTTCCTGATTTTGGATATATCTGACAATAGTTTCCAATTGTGATTCACTAACAGAAACAGCAAAATAATCATCCTGCCAGCCGAATTTTTTTGATGTAAGATTGTTCTGATTGATCCAGAAAGAGGATTCTCCTTTTATCAACTGACTTATCTTTGCTATTGTTTGATCTTTTCCTAAAGAAATTAAGCAATGGATATGATCTGCATAACCATTAATGGCCTGTAAGAATATCCCTTTCTCTGCACAGTTTTCTTTGATATGCTTATAGATATCATATCTGCATTCTTTATTGAGCAATTGTTCCCGATTTTTGGTAGCAAATACCAAATGAACCCATATTTTCACAAATGACATGTGTGAATTTGCTAAAGTTTTGCTTAAATATAATTATCTTCCAGTAAAAGGCGGCAAATAGCAAGCGGTTTTTTGGCTAAAGCCCATTGGGTAACTACTAGTGTTCCGTCCCTTGAAAGGGACGGCAATGAGTTTTTTTTATGGAAAATGTGAATTTATTTATTGTCGCCAGCTTTAGCTAAAGCTCAACAATAGCTGAGATCCGTTCGCATAAAACACTCAATTTGCCAGAGCCTTTTGAGCAAGTGTTAAAGTATCTCGTCCTTCCAGGGGACGGCAATAATGCTTTTATTTAAAACTAGTCGCTTAA
This sequence comes from Bacteroidota bacterium, assembly GCA_013286325.1. Lineage (GTDB taxonomy): Bacteria > Bacteroidota > Bacteroidia > Sphingobacteriales > Sphingobacteriaceae > Mucilaginibacter. The sequence continues at coordinate 4,723 of JABDFZ010000053.1, forward strand.
ATAAAACACTATCTTAATATCAGGCTCTCTTTAAGTTATATACTATAAACAACAAAGGGCAATTCATTGCCCTTTGTTGTTTAAATTCATTGCCGGTGGCTTTAGCCAACGGATAAAAATTAAAAAATTCTGGCTTTAGCCAAAAATTAACGCCATGCTTTATACTGGTTGATCAACCCGTTTGTTGAGGAATCATGAGAGCTTATTTCTTCATTTCCTTTTAGCTCAGGCAGTATTTTACCGGCAAGCTGTTTGCCCAGTTCAACGCCCCATTGATCGAAGCTATAAATGTTCCAGATAATGCCCTGTACGAAAATTTTATGCTCATACATAGCTATCAGCGACCCCAGGCTATGCGGGGTTATTTTCTTTAGCAGGATAGAGTTGGTTGGCCTGTTGCCTTCAAACTCTTTAAATGGCGCTATCTTTTCAATTTCTGCATCGGTTTTACCAGCTTTCTTTAATTCGTCGACTACAACTTCGCGGGTTTTGCCATTCATTAATGCTTCTGTTTGTGCAAAGAAGTTTGATAACAGCATGTTATGATGTTCGCCCAGGGGGTTATGCGATTGAGCAGGTGCAATGAAATCGCATGGAATAAGTTTTGTTCCCTGGTGTATCAATTGATAAAAAGCGTGTTGCCCGTTAGTACCCGGCTCACCCCAGATGATAGGGCCTGTAGAATAATCAACAGGGTTGCCATTACGATCCACGTGTTTGCCGTTGCTTTCCATATCACCCTGCTGAAAATAAGCAGCAAAACGGTGCATGTACTGATCGTATGGTAAAATGGCATTTGTTTCGGCTTCGAAAAAGTTATTATACCAAATGCCAACCAAAGCCATTACTACCGGGATATTCTGCTCCAGCTCGGTAGTTCTGAAATGTTCGTCTGTGGCATGTGCTCCGGCTAAAAGCTCTGTAAAGTTTTCGTAACCTATGCTTAATGCAATGGATAAGCCTATGGCGCTCCATAGAGAGTAGCGGCCACCAACCCAATCCCAAAACTCAAACATGTTTTTGGTATCGATGCCGAATTTCGCTACGCCTTCGCTATTGGTTGAAAGCGCTGCAAAGTGTTTAGCTACATCGGCATCTTTTCCTCCGCCTGCGATAAACCAGTCGCGGGCACTGTGTGCGTTGCCCATGGTTTCCTGCGTAGTGAATGTTTTAGAGGCCACCAGGAACAGCGTGGTTTCGGGATTCAGGCCTTTTAATGTTTCAACTATATGCGTTCCATCCACATTGGAAACGAAGTGCATGTTCAGGTGATTTTTGTAAGCTTTTAAAGCTTCGGTGACCATTACCGGGCCAAGGTCCGAGCCGCCTATGCCAATGTTAACTACATCGGTAATAGCTTTGCCGGTAAAGCCTTTCCATGAACCCGAAATTATGGCTTCGCTAAAGGTCTTCATTTGTTCGAGCACACGATTTACATCGGGCATTACATCTTTTCCATCAACATAAATTGGCGTGTTGCTGCGGTTACGCAAAGCAATGTGCAGAACCGGCCGGCCCTCCGTAACGTTGATCTTTTCGCCGCTGAACATGGCCTCAATTGCCTTATTTACTGAACACTCGCGGGCCAGCTGCATCAACAATGCTACAGTTTGTTCATCTATGCGGTTTTTTGAATAATCGAGCAAAATGTCTTGAAACTGCAATGAAAACTTGGTAAAACGCTCATTGTCAATTTCAAATAGCTCTTTCAGGCTTTTTGATACAATATCGATGTAGTGATCAGCCAGGTATTTGTATGACTGTGTGGTGGTAAAATCGGTGTTTGGCAGCATAATTGAGTGGTTTTTTACAAAAATAACAAGTTAATACTGAGGTAAAAATTAAAACCAAAAGTATTACACGATAGTGTTATTTCAACACACGGCACATAGTGTTTGTTTTACAATAAGCGAATTGTCATATTTTCAACAGAATTTACATCCTGTTTGGAATTTCAAAATTAATATTTAATATATTTGCGTTGATAATAAATAAATCGAGTTTTTTTATCAATTTATTAATCTGCTTTTAAAACATAAACACGATGTTCGAAAAACTTTTTATGCTTGTCAAAAATAACGCCGGGATGGCTGTTATTGACAATCCGGCAATCCCGGTAAAATACCATGAAGCAGTGATTAACGAAGCTTCAAGTTCTATTATTGAAGTATTAAAAAACCAGCTGGAGACGGGTAAGATCAAGGATCTTGTCAAATTTTTCCAGTTCTCGGGTATCTATAATAATTCATTAGTATCGAGCATAATAAACAAGTTTGCCAATAAGCTGAATAATTTTTATGGTATCGAACCGGATTCGGCCATGCAAGCTGCCAACTCGCTAATAACCCCTGTTATGAACGAATTGGTAAAAGAATCGAAAGATGAAAAGAATGCAGATTTTGGCTTAAGTAATTTTATATCGAAATTAAGCGGTAACCGCACAGACATGAGCGCATTGGTTAACCAGATGATGGTGGCCTAAGCCAGCAAACGTTATAATAGCTTTAAGGGTTGTAAAGGTGAAAACTTTGCAACCCTTTTTTGTTGGAGTAATCTGAAAATAATTTACGCTGCTTAATGATCTTCAGCAACTTTCCAACTTTAAAACTTTTCAACCTTACAACACAATACATATATTTGCCCCATGACTAAAGAACAGATCCAGGATTTAAGGGATAGAATAACTTCCCTGAGGAGGCATCTTTGACATCGATAAGAAACTCGATGCCCTGCAAATTGAACAGGAAATAACTATTGGCCCGAATTTTTGGGATCATCCTAAAGAAGCTGAAAAGGTATTGGCTTCAATCAAAACAAAAAAAATATGGACTGATGCTTTTCAAAAGGTAGTTGCTACTGTTGAGGATACGGTCGTACTTTTTGAATTTTTTCAGGCGGGCGATGCTACTGAAGCCGAAATGCAGGAGCAGTTTAACATTACTGTAAAAGAGGTTGAGGAACTTGAGTTTAAAAACATGCTCTCAGCCGAGGAAGATCAGTTTAATGCTGTTTTGCAAATAACTGCAGGCGCTGGCGGTACTGAAAGCTGCGACTGGGCAGGAATGCTGATGCGTATGTATATTATGTGGGGCGAAAAACATGGCTACAAAGTAACTGAACAGGATTTTCAGGAAGGAGATGTTGCCGGGGTTAAAACCGTTACCCTGCAAATTGAAGGTGAATTTACCTACGGTTATTTAAAGGGCGAAAATGGTGTACACCGCCTGGTGCGAATATCTCCATTCGATTCAAATGCCAAACGGCACACTTCGTTTGCCTCTGTTTATGTTTATCCGTTGGTAGATGATACAATTGAGATTGAGGTTAAAGATGCAGACATTGAGTTTGAAACCTTCCGTTCTGGTGGTGCAGGTGGTCAGAACGTAAACAAGGTTGAAACCGCTGTACGCTTATATCATAAACCATCTGGGATTATTATTAAAAACCAGGAATCTCGCTCACAATTACAGAATAAGGAAAACGCTATAAGGTTGCTGAAATCGCAATTATACGAAAACGAAATGCGCAAGCGCATGGAAACTTCAAACGCCATAGAGGGCAATAAAAAGAAGATAGAGTGGGGTTCACAGATCCGTAACTATGTATTGCATCCTTATAAATTGGTGAAAGACCTTCGTACAGATCATGAAACATCGAACGCAGCTGCTGTTTTAGATGGCGATCTTGATGATTTTTTAAAGGCGTACTTAATGGAGTTTGGCGGGCCGAAGAGTTAGCCCCAAACCCTAAAGGGGAGTGATGAGATTGAGAATTCAATTTTTTCAATACCTTTAGGCTAACACGTAATACAGACCTATGAAAATAATTTTGTGCACGCTGATATTTATGAGTTCTGTTATTTTAACCAACGCCCAGGAAAAAGCGATACCGTTGTACCCTGATGGTGTGCCTAACAGTAAGCAAGCTCCTAAAACCTATGTCGAAAAAAACGATAAGGAATGGATCACACTTGTAAGTAAACCCACTATAACACCCTTTCTCCCTGCAAAAGGTACTGCAAATGGGACAGCAATAGTGATATTTCCTGGCGGCAGCTATGCAGGCATTTCTATGGAAAACGAGGGATCAAGTATAGCCCGGGCATTTAATAAAATTGGCATAACGGCTTTTGTAGTAAAATACAGGTTACCGAGTGACAGCATTATGGTGAATAAAACTATAGGCCCTTTACAGGATGCACAGCAGGCGGTTTTGATGGTGCGGAAAAACGCAGCTAAATGGAATATAAAAACCGATAAGATAGGTATAATCGGGTTTTCGGCAGGCGGACATCTAGCCTCAACCGAAGGTACTCATTTTGACAAAGTGCTTGTTGATAATAAGGACAACATTAGTGTTCGTCCGGATTTTATGGTGCTGCTTTACCCGGTTATCAGCTTTGGACCGATGGGGCATGCTATTTCGCGCGAAAATTTGGTAGGTAAAACACCAACTGATGACCTGTTGAGCCTTTATAGTAATGAAAAGCAAATAACTGCCAATACCCCACCAACCTTTTTAGTGCATGCCGAAGATGATGATGTTGTACCTGTGCAGAATAGCCTGATGTTTTACGACAGCTTGTTAAAAGCAAAAGTTAAGGCCGAAATGCACATTTTTGAAGAGGGTGGGCATGGGTTTGGGCTTAATAACCCGAAAAATAAAGGCAAATGGATTGACTGGGTAAAGAACTGGATGGAGGAGAATAAATTTTGCCCTCCGGCCCCCTAAATGGAGAGCTTTTGAATATTGTAAGCCACAGTACGGCATGATGTTCCTTTAGAATTAACCCTCAATTATTTCTAATAACTCATTCAACTCATCAACTTTATCTGATGACCCCAAATGCTCGTAAGAGCTTATGAGATTACGCAGCACGCGTTTAATAATATCAGTATTTGAGCAGGGCTCATAAAACTGCTTGTCGAATTTCAGGTTCAGTTGTTTTAAAAACATGTCCACATCTCTGCGGCCAAAAATGAAACCTTTGTTAAACGCATTTATATAAAACAAAATGCCACCTTCAAATTCGCTTTGCAGGCTATCATCCAGGTAAGCCAGGATAAAATGCTGCGGCAGGTTAACGCCATAAACAGGGATATCCAGCTTTTGGGCAATGATTGAATAAATAATAGCCAGCGAGATTTGATTGCCTTTTTTTGTTTCGAGCACCTGGCTTATATAACTATTTTGCGGGTCCTGGTGATTGGCAGTATTGCCACTAAAACCATAGATGTTATAAAATACATGATTAATTAGCTTTACCTGCTCGGCAGGGCTTGCCTCATTCATCATTTGTATCCAGATGTCACGTTTAATAGCCTCTATCTGGTTTATAACCTTTTGTTCGTCCAGGTCGGGGTATGAGTACCGGTTTATTACCAAAATGCCCTGTAGCAGGTCGAAAGCGCCGCTTTGATGCCAAAGCTGCAGATCTTTTTTTACAATGCCGAATTGGATTTCGTGTACAAGGTTGGCTATACGTTCTTGTTGTATGGAATCAAATGCCTGTTCCCAGGCTTGTTCTAAATAAACTATGGCTTCGGGGCCGTAAGAGAGTAATTTCTGATGCACATGTTCAAATATCTCCCCATCCGGATCGTCCAGTAGCCGTATCAGTGAATTTACTTCTGTTGGATTTATCATGCAGTTCTGCTAAAATACTAAACGTTTGTATATTTTTACAGCCATGTTTAATTTAAGGTTCGCGAAAGATTACCTGTTGCATCGGCTTAAAGCGAAAAACAGGCATGGTGTGCATTCCCCATTTGTTTACCGGCTGCTTGATAATGTAATTTACGATTTTGATGCCAAAAAAGTATATAGCGACGTGGAGAACCAGCGTGAACAGCTATTTATTGACAATAGGATTATAACCATAACTGACCTTGGCGCGGGATCGCATGTGAATAATAACCGCCAGAAAAAGATAAGCGACATAGCGCATAATGCGCTAAAACCGCCCAAGCTTGCGCAGTTGCTTTATCGTTTGGTGGCCGACTTAAAGCCCCGTAATATTATTGAATTGGGCACATGTTTGGGCATCACCACCCTTTACCTGCAAAAGGCTGAACCTGATGCCAAAGTGTACACGCTGGAGGGCTGTCCCGAAACTGCCGGTATAGCCCGAGAAACATTTAAAAAAGGTGATATAAACAATGTTGAGCCAATAGTTGGCAATTTTGATGATACCCTTCCGGGAGTGATCAATAAATTAGATGAGCTTGATTTTGTTTTTGTAGATGGTAATCATCAAAAAGATGCTACTCTTAAATATTTTGAATGGTGCCTGCCTAAAGTGCATGAAAACTCCATGCTGATATTTGATGATATTTATTGGAGCGATGGCATGAAAGAAGCCTGGGTACAGATAAAAGCGCATCCGAAAGTTACGGTAACCATCGATCTGTTTTGGATAGGCTTAGTGTTTTTTAAGCCCGGCCAGGCGAAGGAAGACTTCCTGATAAAAATATAAAAAGCCCATGGTCCATAGTCGATAGTAAAAAGAAGCTACTATGGTCTATCGACCATCAACTATGGACTTTCCCTTAGAAACTCTGCCCCAGCGCTATATAAACTCCGCTAATCCTCGACTCGCCAACTGGTTTTTCACCTACACCGTAATCTAAACGAATAGCAAGTCCCTTTTCAATATCGAAAAAGTAACGCAAGCCGCCGCCATAGTTTGGTTTTAACTGCGGAAAGGTAAAGTCGGAATGAAACACCTCGCCTGTGCCAACAAAGCCTACAACTCCAAAACGACGGTTTATTCGGTAACGGAGTTCGGTTTGACCCGCAATATAATTGCGGTCGCGAAAACGGCCGCCATAATAGCCGCGCATCATTTCGTCGCTGCCCATTTGGGGCAACAGGTAAAACGGCGAACGGCTGCCTGTTAAGCTTTGTTCCTGTACATCAAACCCTAAAACCAGCGGCTTTGCCAACAAAAAGAATTGCGAATACTCTATATTAAAAAAACCGCCTCTATAGCTGTTGTTAGAGAAAACACCATGCATTATGTTGTAATAACTGGTGATGATCATCCCGCTGGTGGTGTAGGTGTTGTTGTTACGGCTATCGTAAGTAAAGCTTGGCCCGGCGTAAACGTTGGGCCCTCCTCTTTTATCTTCTACCGCCGGATCGGTATTTAAAGTTCCGTGCGGATTTTTATCATACTGGTAAAAATACTTTAAAGCGCCGCTTACAAAACCCAGGTAAACATTTTTTGCAACCATCTTTTCGCCATTAAGGCTACCCTTATATCGTTTTTCTTTTATAAAATCTTTGGCAGAGAGCTTGGTGTTATTACCCACTCCGTAAAAATTAAAAGGAAAGTTATAATAACTGATATTGCCTGTAAGATGAAATGTGTTTTTGGGTGTCCAGTAATTGGCATTAAGGCTAAGCTTGGTTTGCCCTTTGGTAGTAATGGTTGAATAGCCAAACAAATTTGATACCCGCGTACTTCTGTCCAGCGTATCTGAATAAAAGGAAAGTAAAGCTGCGCCGCCAAACTCTAAACCTGTTTCGGGGGCTGAGCTAAGAGCAGGCAATAAAACAATACTTGGTTTTCGGCTGCTGTCGTTCCTGAAATACATGCGCCGGATAAACTTTGGCAAAAAGTTCATCTGAGCAAAAACACTCTGGAAACTAAGCAGGAGTATGGGTAGGATAAAAAGTTTTTTCATGTAACGTAGATGTTGCGAAGATAAGGGCATTTTAACTATAATGAATAGCGACAGTACTTTTTTTCAACCCTTTCTTCATCTGTAATAGAAAGCAGGGAGGAAAAAGATCAGCTCAACTGCCTTACAATTCGGCAAAATATCTACTTTTGCACCAAAATTTATTGAACGGATAATGAGCACTACAAAAGGACCTATCTCCCAATTTATTGAAAAAAATTACCTGCACTTTAATGCTGCAGCGTTGGTTGATGCCGCAAAAGGATATGAAACCCATCTGCTTGATGGCGGTAAAATGATGGTAACCTTGGCCGGAGCCATGAGCACGGCGGAGCTTGGGATCTCGCTGGCAGAGATGATCCGCCAGGGCAAGATTGATATTATATCATGCACAGGGGCCAATCTGGAAGAAGATATTATGAACCTGGTGGCACACTCGCACTATAAACGCGTTCCCAATTACCGCGACCTTAGTCCGCAGGATGAGTGGGACTTGTTAGAGAATCATTATAACCGCGTAACTGATACCTGTATACCTGAAGAAGAGGCTTTCCGCCGTTTGCAAAAACATATTTACAAAATATGGAAAGATGCAGACACTAATGGCGACCGCTTTTTTCCGCATGAATTTATGTACAAGATATTGCTGAGCGGCGAGCTTGAGCAATATTATGAGATAGATCCTAAAAACTCGTGGATGCTGGCAGCTGCGGAGCGCAACCTGCCAATTGTTGTACCCGGATGGGAAGACAGCACTATGGGCAACATTTTTGCATCGTATGTGATAAAGGGCGAGATTAAGCCAACTACCATGAAGAGTGGCATTGAATATATGGCCTGGCTTGCCGATTGGTATGTAAAGAATTCGGCAGGCAAGGGGATAGGCTTTTTCCAGATTGGTGGCGGTATTGCAGGCGATTTTCCAATTTGTGTTGTGCCTATGCTTTACCAGGATATGGAAATGCCTGAAATTCCTTTTTGGAGCTATTTCTGCCAGATCTCTGATTCAACAACCTCTTACGGCTCCTATTCGGGTGCTGTACCTAACGAAAAAATTACCTGGGGCAAGCTGGATATCCACACACCTAAATTTATTGTAGAAAGTGATGCAACCATAGTTGCGCCATTGATATTTGCCTGGATATTGGGACAATAGCTTTAAGATACTTTTAATGGAGAAGGGTGCGCTGCGAGGTGCGCCTTTTTTGTTTTATTAAAACTGTTAGCAACTGATTCCAAATGAAGCATTAATCCAAAACCGAAGCTGCGTATCACCACAGGCATCAAAATCAAAACATTTTGTTAAATTAGCTACATGGTAACTGCTATGAAACATTGTCGCCTGTATTTATTGTTATTGTCGTTTGTAGCTTTTGCTGCCTGCTCACCCAAAGGCCCTTATGCCCTCACCAATAAGGTTTACAAAGACAAAACAAAAACCTTTACCGAAACTATAAAACAAGAACAGCCTGCCGCGCTTACAGATAGTATGGGTATGGCTATCCCCTCGGAGTTTGTGGGGACGGTGAATTTTGGTATCCGCAAACCTAACTATGTTATCATCCACTTTACTGCGCAAGACTCTGTTCAGCAAACTCTTAAAACATTTACAGTTACATCAACACAAACCAGTGCGCATTATGTGATCGCTAAAAATGGTAAGGTATTCCATATGGTGAACGATTATCTGCGCGCTAACCACGCAGGCTTAGGTAAATGGGGTAGCGTAACCGATATGAATAGTTGCTCGATAGGTATTGAGATTGACAATAATGGGAGCGAACTCTTCACTAATGCGCAGATTAACAGTTTGTTGACGCTATTGGCGCAATTGAAAAAAGCTTATAATATTCCGCAGGCAAACTTCATAGGTCACCAGGATTTTGCGCCAAAACGTAAACCTGATCCGGGGCCGTTATTCCCATGGCAAAAGCTTGCACAACATGGCTTCGGTTATTGGAGTGACGACATATTGGAGCTTCCGCCTGATAATTTTGATTACGCTATCGCACTGCGCTTGATTGGTTATGATACATCAGACATTAACGCCGCAATAGTTGCCTTTAAACGCCACTTTATACAAACAGACATCAGCCCGCAATTAACTCAGCTGGATTTGAATGTGCTTTATAATGTATACCAAAAGTATTAGGCTCTAACCTCCTAAAAGGGGCGAAAAAGAAAGTCATGCTGAACTTGTTTCAGCACCTCAAATACTAATTCTACACCTTGCAAACGCAAATGTCCTATGAGGTGCCGAAATAAATTCGGCATGACGTACCTGAGTTAATGATACTTATTCCCTCTTTGGGGGGCTGAGGGCTTAATTCCCTCTTTGTGCGGAAAATGAACCGTTGGTTACGGTGTAGGTTACATGTTCGCCGTTAAAATCATCATGTGCAAATAACTTGCCCGAGAATGTTCCCTTAATAAGGCTCGCATTAACCTCAGTTATAGTAACGGTTCCCTGGGCGCTGCCGGGTTGTGTAGTATTAAAATCCGAATCACTTAAAAAATATATCAATGTCGAACTCTCTGTTTGCCCGAAAATAGTGGCTGCGGGGTAGGTTTGGCCTGCCGCTATAGTTAACGGGTCGTGGCTTATCTCAACCTCGAAACTATTATCGCTCACTTTATCCTTGTTAAGGTTATTGCCCGTTATTAATATTACAGGTGTGGTGCCAACAGTGGCTGTTACCTCAACACAGTTATTGAAACTGACATTGGTTCCGTTAGCATTAAACTTCATGAAAAAAGCGCTCGAATTATTGCTGTCGCCTTTTTTGCAGGATCTGAATACAACCGCAATAAAAAGCGTAGCGATAAAAAGTTTTGCCAATTTCTTCATTTCTCTGTTTACGCGTATCGGTTAAAATAGTTTGCAGTAAGTAACCCGACTGCAAACCACAGCTCATAACAACCTGCTTACTTCTTTACCCAGCCGTCCTTTAACGTCACTGTGCGGTTAAACACAAGCTTGTCGGCGGTTGAGTCTTTATCAAGTGTGAAATATCCCTTACGCATAAACTGGTAACCTTTACCGGGTATGGCTGTTGCAAGGTCGGGTTCAATATATGCGTTGCTTAATATTTGCAAACTACTCGGGTTTAAATATTCTTTAAAATCGCCGTCTTCGTTTGATGGGTCTTCCACCTTAAATAAACGATCATATAAACGTACCTCAGCAGTTTTTGCGTGAGGCACACTCACCCAATGGATAGTGCCCTTAACATGGATACCGCTGGTATCATTTTGTGATTTTGACTCGGGGATATAGGTACAATGTATCTCGGTCACATTGCCATCTGCATCTTTCACAAAACTGTCGCATTTAACAATATATGCGCTTTTAAGGCGAACCATTAAGCCTACACCCAAACGGAAGAATTTCTTTGGTGGTTCTTCCATAAAGTCCTCGCGTTCAATCCACAGTTCGTTGCTGAACGGAATTTCTCTGCCACCTTCACCACCTTCAACTTCGGGGTTGTTTTCGCTGAAAAGGTTTTCAACTTGCCCTTCAGGATAGTTGGTGATCACCATTTTTATAGGGTCGAGCACTGCCATACGACGCCATGCAGTTTTATTCAGATCTTCACGAATGCAAAATTCCAGCAAGCTTACATCAATCATGTTCTCGCGTTTGGCTACGCCAATGCGGTCACAAAAATCTCGGATAGAAGCGGGTGTATAACCTCTCCGGCGTAAACCGCTTATTGTTGGCATACGCGGATCGTCCCATCCATCAACATGTTTGTCCTCAACCAGTTGCAGCAGCTTGCGCTTGCTCATCACGGTATAGTTAAGGTTTAAGCGCGCAAACTCATATTGTTTTGAAGGGAAGATCTCCAGTTTTTCAATAAACCAATTGTATAATTCGCGGTGAGAAACAAATTCAAGTGTACAAACAGAATGGGTTATCTCTTCTATGGCATCCGATTCGCCGTGGGCAAAATCATACATCGGGTATATACACCAGACATCACCTGTGCGGTGATGATGGGTATGTTTAATCCGGTACATCAACGGATCGCGCATCAGCATATTTGGCGAAGCCAGGTCGACCTTTGCACGCAGTACTTTTGCACCATCAGGATATTTCCCGGCTTTCATTTCGGCAAACAGTCGCAGGTTTTCTTCAACGCTGCGGCTGCGGTACTGGTTTGGAGTGCCGGGTTCTGTTGGCGTTCCTTTTTGTGCGGCAATTTCCTCAGCTGTACTGTCATCAACATAAGCTAAGCCTTTTTCTATCAGGGTAATGGCAAAATTGTAAAGCTGATCGAAATAATCCGACGCATAAAGCTCATTCGCCCAGTCAAAACCAAGCCATTTTACATCAGCTTTAATGCTGTCAACATATTCAGTTTCTTCTTTGCTTGGGTTGGTGTCATCAAAGCGAAGATTAGTTTTACCGCCATAACGCTGTGCCAAACCAAAGTTTAAACAAATTGATTTTGCATGGCCGATGTGTAGATAACCATTAGGCTCTGGCGGGAAACGGGTAAGCACACGGCCATTGTTTTTGCCGACCGCAATATCTTCTTCAACTATCTCTTCTATAAAATTTAATGACTTTTCTTCGCTCATGTTATTATTTTAGCAATGGGCAAAGGTAAGATTAATGTGCGAATGTGCAGAGGCGGTAACGTGTGAATTTCGGGCGAAAATGGATTTGGAAATGGAAAATCTGGCGAAGGATGTTTAAAAATTACCGCAAGCAGATGTATCTTTATACCAACGTACTAAAAAGAACACTTGCACAATCATACCTCCGAAGCTCCCATATCTGCGCACCTGCACTTTAAACGAACGCGCATAGCCCCAACACCAAGTGGATTTTTGCATCTGGGTAACGTATTATCATTTGCCATTACAGCTGCGATGGCCAGTAAAAATAGTGCTAAAATATTACTGCGGATAGATGACCTCGACCAGCTCCGGGTAAACAAACAATATGTGCAGGACATTTTTGATACGCTGAATTTTTTGGAGATTCCCTGGGATGAAGGCCCGCGGAGTATCAGGGAATTCGAGGACAGCTATTCGCAGCTGCACCGCATGAATATTTACAACGAAGCGTTAAGGCAATTAGCTGACAATGGCTCTGTATTTGCCTGTACCTGCTCACGAAAGCAACTGCAAGATGTTGATATAGATCCCTGTATCAGTAAGCAAATCCCTTTGTCGGCAGAAAACACCAGCTGGCGGCTGCATACAAACAATAATCAGAAGCTTAGCATTAAAGATTATAGCGGACAAATAACTAGCTCCACCCTGCCTGCAGATATGCATAATTTTGTTGTTAAAAAGAAAGATGGTTTCCCCGCATATCAGCTTACATCGGTAATTGACGATCTTTTTTACGGAGTCGATCTGGTGGTTAGGGGGCAGGACTTATGGTCTTCAACTCTGGCGCAGCATCAGCTGGCATTAGCGCTCAGAAAAGATAAATTCGGTGAGATAACTTTTTATCATCATCCATTGCTTATGGAGCCATCAGGCACAAAGCTCTCCAAATCTGCGGGGGCTACCTCTGTAAAGTTCTTACGCGAAAGTGGTAAAAGTGCAGCCGATGTTTATACAATTATTGCTGCCATGCTGGGCATTAATGAAGCTGTGGTTAATTGGGATCAACTGGCAATTGTCTCAGGAATTGTTTAGCTAATAACTTTCACCTCGGAACCACCTTTGATTCCTCCAAAAACTCTTTCTGATACTTTAGCGGACTTTTCCCGGTTATGGACTTAAAAAGTTTATGAAAGCTCGCTACATTATTAAACCCGCTCTCATAATATACCTGTTTTACATTGGCATCGTTTTCAATAAGCAGTTTGCAGGCGTTGCCGACCCTTATTTCATTTAAAAACTGCGTATACGTTTTTCTTGTCCGCGATTTAAAGAACCTGCAAAACGAAGTTGGGCTGATATTGGCAATCTCTGCAATTTTCCCAAGCGGTATTGTGTTTTTAAAGTTGCTCATGGAATATTCATAAATAGCGTTTATCCGGTCTTTGTCAATATCTTCCAGCTTATGCTGAAAAACAATAGAGGAGAGTTGCTCGTGTTTGCACTGGGCAATCGCTATTAATGCCTCTATTAATAAAATTATTTTTTTTGGGCCTTCGGCATTTAAAAGGCCTGAGAGCAGTTCTTTTACATAGTCTTTAGCCTTACCTTTTACCTGTATCCCTCTTTTTGCATTCTCTAAAATTGATTTTAGAGGTTTATTTTCAGGCAGATTTAGAAAATGATCGCCCCAGAAGTTTTCATTAAAATGGACAACACTTACATCTGCGCTTGTTTTAATTCCCTCCTTAAAATAAATATCGTCAAATCTCCAGTAATGCGGTAAATATGAGCCCACCAGCACCACATCGCCCGATTGAAAACGTTGAATGCTATCGCCTATAAATTGAGTACCCGAACCTTTTTTAAAATAGATCAGCTCAACTTCCGGATGATAATGCCAGTGATTATTAATATAAGGCACAGTATCGCGCCTAACGCTAAACGAATGAACAACATCGTTGGTAACTTTAAGTAATTGAGGTTTCATTTTATAATTTGGCCATCCGAAACTAATAACTATCAACGCTATTTACAAGTTTATAGGTAAAATAGAGATATTAATGATAAAATAGTTTACTGATTTGATAGTTAATGAGCATTTTTTGAACTGTAAATATCCCTACTTTGGTATATCTATACTAAATAAACTCCTGTTGTTTTACCTGCCAATAACATTGCTTATATGATGCGTCCCGGAAAATTAGCCCTGCTTTTCTCTTTAATCATTATTGCGGAAATAAGTCCGGCTATTTCTCAAATCCATAAGGATAAACCGCTTTTCGATAAACAATTGTTTGTTGCTTTAAACGGGAACGATAACAACACCGGCACCATAAAAACGCCTTTTAAATCTCTGGATAAAGCTTTATCCGCGTCCCGGCAATATCCGGGAAAAAATGTGAGCATCCAACTGCGTAACGGAACTTATTACCTCGATAAAACAATTGTTTTGAGGCCGGAAGATGTTTTAACCAGATTATTAACAATCACAACTTATCATAACGAAAAAGTAATTATAAGCGCCGGGAGACGCTTAAATCTGCAATGGAAACCTTTCCGCAATGGTATTTTCCAGGCAAATGTTCCTGCTGATGTTTCATTTGAACGATTATATATTAATGGCAGCCTGCAGCAAATGGCACGCTATCCCAATTATGATAGTACTGCGAGGGTATTTAACGGCACTGCCGCCGATGCCATCTCTCCCGAAAGGGTTAAACTTTGGAAAAATCCTGTTGGGGGATATGTCCATGCATTACATTCCGGTGAATGGGGTGGCTTTGAATACCTCATTACAGGTGTGGATGCCGATGGCAAATTACAGTTAAAAGGTGGCTGGCAAAATAACCGCCCCGCACCAATGCATAAGCAGTTAAGGTTTGTCGAAAATATTTTTGAGGAGCTGGATGCCCCGGGCGAATGGTATCTTAACAAGGATAAACATATTTTGTACTACTATCCGGCAAAAAACATAAAGCTTACCGGGGCTTTGGTTGAGGTATCGCACTTAAAAAACACTTTTGAATTAAAAGGTACTGCAAACGATCCTTTGAAAAATATTTGTATCAAAGGGTTAACGTTTGAGCATAACGAGCGCAGCTTTATGGATACAAAAGAGCCCCTGTTGCGAGGCGATTGGACCATCTACCGCGGAGGCGCCATTCTTTTTGAGGGCACAGAAAACTGCAAAATAACATACTGTAGCTTTAAATATATTGGCGGTAATGCCATAATGCTTAGCAATTATAACCTGCATGATACAATTAGCCGCTGCCTGGTTGCCCATATTGGTGCAAATGCTGTATGCTTTATCGGCGATCCAAAAGCGGTGCGCTCCCCATTGTTTAAATACGAAAATTCTACCCCTTACAATCAGTTAGATAAAACGCCGGGGCCGCTTACCAATAATTATCCTCAAGCCTGTGTGGTAACAAACAACCTGTTCCACCATATGGGGGAAATAGAAAAACAGGCTGGAGGTGTGGAGATTGCTATGTCTGCCGAAATAACAGTTAGCCATAACACTATTTATAATACGCCTAGGGCGGGGATAAATGTAAACGACGGCTGCTGGGGCGGGCATATTATAGCCTATAACGATGTGTTCAACACGGTGATGGAAACCGGCGACAATGGCGCGTATAATTCATGGGGGCGAGACAGGTATTGGTCGCCGGACCGCAGGTATATGGATAGCATTGTACAGGCTCACCCGGAGTTGATATTGCTCGATGCGCAAAAGCAAAATGTAATCCATGATAACCGCTTTCGATGCGATCACGGCTGGGATATAGATTTGGACGACGGATCCACCAATTATCATATCTACAACAACGTTTGTTTAAATGGTGGCCTTAAATTAAGGGAGGGCTTTTACCGCATTGTCGAAAGTAATATCATTATCAATAACTCTTTTCATCCGCATGTGTGGTTTGCAAACAGTGGAGATGTATTTGAGCATAACCTTGTATTCAAAAAG
>JABDFZ010000054.1 GCA_013286325.1 Bacteroidota bacterium
GTCGTTTTCCTTATCAGAGGAAACATATTCAAATAAAAAATCACTTGGTTTAACTTGTTTATAGGTAAGATGTTTAAATATTTCGTTCTTTTCTTTAGTGCGCATAAAGTTTAGGTTTCAACAAATATATTATTTGAACATAAGTTTTTCAAATCAGTAATTAATTTTGTCTCAGCGGGTTCTCCTGACAGGGAACCTGCGTCGCATTCAAGGTTTGCGATATAAGTTATACATTACCCATATATTTCTGTATACAAATCCAGTACATAGTCCAAAACCTTTCGCCCCCACATCTCAGAATTGTTTCAGATAACTAACCTTAAAAATCCCATTTTGCAATGCCTGTCCCTGCAAGGAAGAAAAGTTTCCCTGGTTGAAAATGACGTAAACATAGCTTAAGGATTTAAATTCCCACGATAGCCTCATATTGAATACAGTCGACTTATTTTGTGTATTATACTGAACTATACTATTTAATTGCAAACGCGGGTTTAATGAAAATACGCCCTGTAAGTTGTAAAGCGAAACGGTGGTTGAAGTCTCTGCAATACCTACTTTAATAAACTGGTTCCTTGTTAAAGCTCCTGATAAAGCAATATGCGGGATAGGGGTATAAGATATTGCAGTGGTTAATGTATTGAGGTGGCCGTTAAAATATGGCCCTATATCGTACTGAATGGTATAGGACAGGACTTTGGAAGGATCACTTCCTGCATAAAAGCTTGAGCGTGCGTATTTATATTCACCTTTTTCAATATTGATGCCAAGCGGGCTGAATTGTTCCTGCAGGTACTGGTAATTTGGAGTAATTGAATATCCGAAAAATCCTCCTGAATGGAAAAGTACCCAAAAAGGGTAGATCACAACAGAACTTTCAATGAACTTCCCGGTAGATGCCTGGTGATAGAACTCGGCAGTTGCATCAGGCTGAAATGCCCTAATCAACTTTTTAAATGGAAGCCAGTCGCCACGTAGGTTCGTAATAAAACCGGGGGAGGTGCTGATCACATCTGTACGGGAAACGAAACCTGTTTCATTCTCATAATTTTTTGTAACAACAGATTCCGCTAAATAAACCGATATAGGATTGGTTTGATATTGATACTGAAAATAGCCTGCCATACCTTTATGGTCATCTTTGCCATCGTAAGAATTGATCAGCATTGTATTTAAGAAGTTTCTGTCATCAAACCTGAAAAGGCCGTCAATACTTCCTGCTACATTAGTATATCCATTGCTTTGCCCGGTACCTGCAACAGATTTCATGGTAATTAAACCCCCGATACGGTCTTTACCCGAAAGGTTTTCTGAAAACCGGGCTACAGCAAAATAAGTTTGCGGCGTTCCGTCAAATGCACCCTGGCGGATAGCCATTGCACCATAATTTGTATTAGGGGAAAGATGGACAAAGCGCGCCCCGCCATCGATAGGAAGCGGCCCGCCGGTTTCACTTAACCCAATGGTGCGGCTAAAAAACGGGTAAATGTTCATACTCCCGGTATTGCTTGTTATGCCATTTAAACCTGGGCTAAACAAAGAAGCATTTTCCAGGAAAAACTGCCTGTGTTCGGGAAATAGTACGGAGAACCTTGTAAGGTTATTAACCTCAAGGTCGGCATCAGCCTGGGCAAAATCGGTATTTACAGTCCCGCTTAATATAGAATTTGGGTTTACTGCCCATTTAAATTCGCCACCGGCCTTAACTTTGAAATGACTGGCAGAAGCAGCAAGATCACTTGTTTTATCGTACGAGGGGAGTGTGTATGGATTAACCTGTATGTTTGACGACGGTTTGGGCGGATTTAAATCTGTTACCTGTCCGGCAAAATCCATGCGGTTAAAACTAAAGGCCCTTGGATAAGGCGACCATGCTGAAACTTCATTACTAAACCTGCGTTGCCTGTAAAAATTAATACCCCATGATTGTGCCGAGGCTGCTTGCTTATATCGCAACGTTTTCCAGGGGATTGCAAACTCAGCAACCCAGCCCGAATCGGTGATTTTTGTATGCACCTGCCAAAGCCCGTTCCAGTTATCATCATAAAGCTGCGCATCAAAACTCAGGTAATCTTTTTGAGCCCCATAGGGATTAGTAGCAAATGTGATGTTATTGCGCTTATCATTAAAAGCATCTATCCCAATTCCGAATACGTCGTTATTTGCTACATCAAAATCCCTCTTCAGGTCTTTTACCCTAACCCCTTTTTTACCGAGCGGATCATAGCAAATTACACCAAAGTAAAGATTGTCTTTATCATAAAGTACCTTAACAACCGTTGCAAAGCGGGCAGGCTTGTCCTGGTCTGGATCAATCTGAACAAAATCTTTTGCTACAAAGGCTGTACCCCAAGCTTTCTCATCCAGAACGCCATCAATTTTTATGATTTCATTGGTATAAACTGCGCTCAAGGTCTTCCTGCTTGTATTCACATTATCAACTTTTTGAGCTGTAACCGCCTGGTTAATTAAAAGAAGGACTGTTGCTAAAAATAAATACTTCACCATTTAAATACATTTTAATGGTAAAATTATAATATAATACTTTACCAACAAATAAATTTTTAATGGTAAAGTATTATATTTGTATATGACAGCGGATGAAATGGATAAATTGCAGTTTGATGGGGGTTGCATAGCTTTTGATTTTACAAATACTGTAAATACAAGAAAGCACAGTGCGTATAAAGACTATATCAACAGCTTTCAGAATTTGTTGCTTTGGTCGGAAAAAGTAAAATTATTAGATGCGGATAGGCTCGCCGCTATTCATGAAATTGTTGATTCTGCCTCAGGAACGAAGGCTTTTGAATACGCCATTTATGCCAGGGAAGTTTTGCACGGGATATTCGCTCCAATAGCAAATAACAATACTCCACAGCCAGCAATAATTGAAAAATTTAATGGGTTGATCTCAAGGTCATTATGCCATGCTAAATTTGAGACAGAAGATTTTCCAAACAGCTTAAGCTTTCACCAAAACAACGCATTTGCTGACGAAATAATTGATACAATTGTTAAATCTGCCTTTGACGTATTAACATCCGAAAACTTTAAAGACAAAATTAAAGAGTGTCCCGGCTGTGGCTGGTTATTTCTTGATAAATCAAAAAACGGAAAGAGAAGATGGTGCGACATGCAGGCCTGCGGCAGTAATGACAAGGCACTGCGCTACTATCATAAAAATAAACTGAATGCTAAATCTTCAACTTAAACCTTTAAGCTCTCGCAATATTTATTCCTGTACTCAATAGGCGAGAGGCCAGTAATTTTTTTAAACATCGTGCGGAAAGCCTTAATATCAGTATAGCCAACATCATACATCAGCTCCAGTATTGTTTTACGGCTGGTTTCAAGGCCTTTTTTGGCTGCTTCAATCTTTACCCGCTGCAGGTATTCAACAATGGTATTTGAGGTAGCCTTTTTAAAACGTCGTTCAAAATTCCGCCTGCTTAGTGCCAGCATTGTGGTTAACTGCTCAATAGTTATTTTGTCTTTATAATTGTTTTCAATAAACTCCTGTGCCTTTTTTACCGGCTGATCCTCATGATCTTTCTGCCCCATAAATATGGTAAACTGTGCCTGACTCTTGCGGTCTATCTCTATCTCAAACATTTTTGAAACAAATATGGCCATTTCCCTGCCTGCATACTTCTCAATCATAAACAGGATGAGGTTGAGGTACGAATATGCCCCTCCACTGGTATAAATCCCCTGTTCGTGGGTAATGAGTTTTTCATTAACAACAGTTACTTTCGGGAACATTGCCTTGAACTCATTTGCAGCACCCCAATGCACAGCGCAGTTTTTACCCTCGAGCAAACCTGTTGAGGCCAGGAAAAATGAGCCCGAACAAAGACAGGCTACTTCAGCATTGTTTTTGTATTGATCAATAACCCAGGGCGCAAACACACGGTTAACTTCAACAGCGTTAGCGAGGCCGTTACACAGCATTGGAATAATGATGACATCCGTTTTCTTAACCTCATCCAAAGTACGGTCGCATTGAATGGTATAAATTCCGTTTGTTACCCTGACTTCTTTAGTGTCGCTCACCAGTTCTACATCGAACATTGGCGATTTGCCTTTCACCTGCAGAAATTCGTTAACTTTAGTAAACAACTGCCGTGGTGCATCAATGCTGCTGATAATAGATTCGTTGAGCACCAGTATAGAAATATGTTTCATAGTGTAAAGTACGGGGTTCTTTTTGTCGTAATCAACCCCTTTAAATAGCCGTTATTACACCCCTATTGTTATAAATATTCACTATAATTTTGCATTGCCGGGTTTAAAATGGCACTAAGGCAGTAAAAAGCTGCATAAAAAGAAAGAAAATGAACACAGTTATTTCAAAAGACGGTACGCCAATAGCTTACAATAAAGAAGGCGGCGGCCCTGCCGTTATCCTGGTCGACGGGGCGTTTTGCAGTAAAGATTTTGGGCCGATGCCTAAAATTGTACCACTGCTATCTCAAAATTTTACCGTTTTTACTTACGACCGCCGTGCCCGGGGCGAAAGCGGTGATACCAAGCCCTATGCTGTTGAAAGAGAAATTGAAGATATTGAAGCTTTGATAAACCTGTGTGGCGGATCGGCTTATTTATTTGGTATATCTTCAGGAGCTATACTTTGTATCAAAGCTGTGGCTTATGGCCTGAATATTAAAAAACTTGCTGTACTTGAACCACCTTTTGTTGGCAACAAGGGGAATAAAAGGCCCGCAGATTCGGCACAGCAGCTTACGCAAATGATAGCTGAAGGTAGACGGGGAGATGCTGTTAAGTTTTATCTTAGAAAGGTAATAGGCGTACCTATTGTGTTTACATGGATATTACAGTTAACACCCAACTGGCCAAAAATGAAAGCAATTGCAAATTCATTGCCCTATGATGCCACTATCTGCGGAGATTTTAATGTGCCAAAAGAGCAGGTAGCTGCCGTAACCATACCAACAATAGTAATTGACAGCGAAAGCAGCCCGGCCATGCTGCGGAATGCTGTACAAGCTGCTGCTGAAGCATTGCCTAATGGACGAAGGATAAGTTTAAAAGGAACTGTGCACGATGTACCGCCTAAAATTCTGGTACCAGCACTGACTGATTTTTATAACAATTAAAAAATAAACATGAGTACAGCGCAAAATTTAAGCACCGAACGATCAATCATAATAAATGCAAGTACAACAAACATTTGGGATGTATTAACCAATCCTGAAAAAATCAGGCTTTATTTATTTGGATCGGAAGCAGCTACAGATTGGAAAGTTGACAGCCCTGTTACCTTTAGCAGAGTATCTAACGGCACGCAATATGTCGACAAGGGGCAGATACTGGAAGTAAGCCCCGAAGAACTTTTAAAATTCAGTTATTGGAGCAGCCAGGAAGGCTACGCCGATGTACCGGAAAATTACTCCATTATTACCTACAAACTCGAAAAGGAAGGTCAGGGTGTTAAACTAACTTATCGTC
Organism: Bacteroidota bacterium; assembly: GCA_013286325.1. Taxonomy (GTDB): domain Bacteria; phylum Bacteroidota; class Bacteroidia; order Sphingobacteriales; family Sphingobacteriaceae; genus Mucilaginibacter. Next base: position 5,470 of record JABDFZ010000054.1, read on the forward strand.
GCGAAAAGATCCCGATAGAATTTGAGCTTAAGAACCAGGAACGCTATCTGCCGGGCATGCTGCAAAATATAAAAGAGCTTGCAGAGGCGGGATAAGATGGATTTAGTCCAGGAACATAATCCCAATAAAAATCTAAAAACAAAAAGACCTGCTTTTTCACAAAGCAGGTCTTTTTGTTTTATAAAATAAATCCGAAATGGAACTTCCGAAATCCGAAATCGAATTATTTTCCGCTCCACACGTTATTCTTCCTGTCAACGTCAGGAAGCTGGTGATCGGGATCAATTTCAATTGATTGCAGGGCAGAGGTAGATGGATAAATAAAAGTCCACTTGGCATCGCGCTGCCAAACGTTTACAGGCAGGTGGATGGTTTCGGTTTTACCGTTTGCCTGTGTGATTTTTAAGTCGACAGGCATTGCCATTTTCTCTTTATTAACAATGGTGATCATTGCGCCGTTAGCTGCATCATCTTTTACATATTTAACCGATCCAACAGCCTGATCAATTTTATCGGTAGTAAAGAAATATGGTTTAAAGAACCAGTTCAGATCTTCACCAGCAGCATCATTCATTGCGCGGAAGAAGTCATAAGGCAGCGGATGTTTAAATGCCCAGTGTTTAACGTATTCATGGAAAGCATAATCAAAACGATCAGGGCCAAGCACTACATTGCGCAGCATATCAAGCCCTACAGCAGTTTTAAAATAATATTGGCCGTAATCATTTTGCGCTTCCGACGGGGTCATTAACGGATCTTTTGCCCTTCTCATAAAGGCTGCAATTCCATCGGCCGGCCTGTTTTTGCTGTTGAAGTATTCGCCGTTATTAAATTTCTCGGTTGAGTATTCATTAATAAAGGTGTTAAAGCCTTCGTCCATCCACATGTATTTACGCTCGTTAGAGCCTACGATCATTGGGAACCAGTTGTGGCCAATCTCGTGGGTAACATCTCCCCAAAGACCACCTTTTTTAAGATCGCTTAAGCAAAAGATAGTACCAGGATATTCCATACCCAAAGCAACACCAGATACATCTACTGCCGATGTCCATGGATATTCAAAATATTTGTTCGAATAGATTTCAATGCTGTTTTTCAGGTATTCAGTTGAACGTCCCCAAGCATCCTCACCAGCACTTTCAATAGGGTAGGCGCTCATGGCAATACATTTGCGGCCAGATGGCAGGTTAACTTTCGCACCATCCCAGATAAACGCTGATGAAGCACCCCATGCTATATCGCGGGTGTTCTGCATTTTATAGTGCCAGGTTAAAGTACCTTTAAACGGGTGGGTAGCAGCCTGATCAACCTCTTCAGGTTTTATTATCATTACTGTTTTGTCGCTGTTGCGTGCTTCTGCAAGGCGGCTTTGTTGTAACTGGCTTAATACCTGTGCTCCATTTTGCAAATCGCCCGAGCCTACAACTGTCATGCTTGCGGGTGCGGTTATGTAATAGTCATAATCGCCATACTCGCAATAAAACTCACCTAAGCCCATGTAAGGCAATGTGTTCCATCCTTCCACATCGTCATAAACACACATGCGGGGGTACCACTCTGCTATTTCGTAAACATAACCTTGTTTAAACTTTTTACGGCCCATACGGTCGGCGCCATAAAACGGAATAGAGAAACTGTAGTTTACTTTAACCTGTATCTTTTCGCCCTTTGCACCCATAGGGGTATTGAGCCTTATCTGCATACGGGCATCAGAAATTACTGGATCAGTCTTATAGGTTTGTCCTTTGTAAGTTACTGATACCGATTCGATATGATAACCACCGCGGCTAAAACCTTTCACGTCAAAGCGGTCGCCGCCAATAGGAGTAGTTGCAGCGCCACGTGAATCGGGTTTAAACAAGTTCTGGTCAAGTTGCAGCCATAAATGGTCAAGTATATCCGGGCTGTTATTAGTATAAGTAATGGTTACTTCGCCTGTGATGGTAGTATCCTGTGGGGTTTCGTTTAGGGATGCCTTTATCAGGTAATCGGCGCGGTTTTGCCAGTAATGTTCACCAGGCTGACCGCTTGCTGAGCGTGTGCCATCACCGGTTACAGGCCAGGGTGTTGGCGCGAAAACCTCATTATGGTTATATTTTATGGAATCGGTTTGTGCCGACGCCGTTGCAGCGATAAGGAGCAGGCCCAATGCACTGAGATAATAGTTTAGTTTTGTGTAACGCATTTTAATTATATTAATTTACGGGGCAAATTAATCAAATAAATTATGAATTTGATAATTTGTAAGATGGATAATACAACGACCGAGGGAGGAAGTTGATTAAATTGATTGAATGAGTGGTTGGACTCTTATAAAATATAACTATAGTGTATATATGAAGGTTATAATATAGTAAGCCAATAAAATGTTATAATTCTTATTTGGAATTATAGCACATAAAATTCATATTTTTGTTAATATGGAATCTATTTTGATACACCCGGAAAATGCTGAACAATTAAAAACGGTTAAGGCAGTTCTGAAAGCCTTAAAAGTTCAATTTGAACCACAATCAAATGTATTACCGCCACATGTTTTAAAAAGTATTGAAACAGGCATTAAACAAGCTAAGGATGGTCAAACAATTTCTCTTCAGGAATTTACCGGAAAGCACTTTTCTAAAAAATGAACTTTGAAATAAGGTTCACTCCAGAGGCAGAAGAAACATTTGATAATTTAGTAATTCAGCTACGCCAAAGATGGGGAGACAATTTTGTAATTAAATTTGAAGCCAGGGTTCTGAAAAGTCTTAGAGCAATTGCTGATACTCCATATATTTACCCGGTTGCCGACGAGAATACCGGAGTTAGAAAATGCATTCTTCATAAAAACTGTTCGATGATTTATAAAACGAAAGACAGGATCATCGAAATCATTTGCTTTTGGGATAATCGGCAAGACCCTTTGTTTACCGTGTAAATTACTATCACTAATTTTTGTAAAACTTTTATCAATTCCATTTGATATTAAATTAAATGTGCATAATATTCGCAATTTAGCTGCTCAATAAACAGTTATGAACCATCTTGCCAATTCAACTTCTCCATATTTACTGCAACATGCCAATAACCCGGTTAACTGGTATCCCTGGGGAACTGAAGCATTACAAAAGGCCCGGGACGAAAACAAGCTGATTTTGGTAAGTATAGGCTACTCGGCATGCCATTGGTGTCATGTAATGGAACATGAGAGCTTTGAAGACGAGAGTGTGGCAACAGTAATGAATGAGTACTTTGTTTGCATTAAAGTGGACAGGGAAGAACGCCCCGATGTAGACCAGGTTTATATGAGCGCCATACAGTTAATGAGCGGCAGGGGAGGATGGCCGTTAAACTGTATATGCCTGCCAGACCAGCGGCCTATTTATGGCGGCACCTATTTCCGTAAACACGACTGGACAAGTTTGTTGTTTAACCTCGCCGATTTTTATAAAACAAAACCCGAAGAAGCAGAAGAGTATGCCACCAAGTTAACCGAAGGTATCCAGCAATATGAATCAGTGCCATTTATAAAGGAAGAGAAGGCGTATTCTCAAGCCGATCTGGAAACTATTATTAATAGCTGGAAAAAATATTTTGATAAAACTGAAGGTGGGCTCGGTTCATCACCCAAGTTTCCGATGCCAAATAACTGGCAGTGCCTGATTCGCTATGCTCATTTAATGCAGGATGACAGCGTTGCCGAAGCCGTGAAACTGACATTGTACAAAATGGCCTTTGGTGGCATTTATGACCATGTTGGTGGTGGCTTTGCACGTTACTCTGTAGATGATAGGTGGCATGTTCCGCATTTTGAGAAAATGCTTTATGATAATGCACAGCTTATTAGCCTGTATGCCGAGGCTTTTACCTGGCAGCCGGATGAACTTTACCTTAAAGTAACGGATGAGATTATTCAATTTTCTCAAAGAGAATTAATGTCACCTGAGTTCGGCTTTTATTCGGCCCTTGATGCTGATAGCGAGGGCAAGGAGGGCAAGTTTTATATTTTTACTAAAACGGAAATTGAGGAAATATTAGGAGATGATGCCGCCCTTTTTTGCATTTATTATAACATTACAGAGGATGGCAATTGGGAAGAGGAACAATCAAATGTGTTTTTTCGCAAGGCAGAGGATAATGAATTAGCTTTAAAATTGGGTTTATCGGTTGATGAGCTTCTTAATAAAATAAAATCAGCTAAGCAAAAAGTATTTGAAGCCAGAGGTAGCAGGATAAGACCGGGACTAGATAATAAGATCCTAGCCTCGTGGAACGGATTAATGCTGAAAGGGTTATGTGATGCTTACCGCTCATTTAACAAACCTGAATATCTCGATCTCGCACTTAAAAACGCCGGATTTATTTTAAACAACCTGATTAGTAAAAGTGACAGGTTGTCACGGGTATTTAAAAAGGATGGTGAAGGCATGGTTGCTTTCCTTGATGATTATGCAAATATAGCCGATGCGTTCATCGATTTGTACGAAGTTACTTTTGACGAAAGCTGGCTCTTGCAAGCAAAGAAACTCACCGATGTGGCTATAAAACATTATTATGATGCAGAAAAAGGGATATTCTATTACACTGCTGATGATGACGAGCAACTAATAGCCCGTAAATCGGAAATTATGGATGGAGTTATGCCTGCTTCAAACTCGGTAATGGCCCGCAACCTTAAAAAACTTGGCCTGTTATTTGACAATGAAAATTATCAGAGTATCTCAGCCCAGCTATTACGAAATATTGTACCTCATTTAGAGCGATATGGGTCCAGCTATTCAAACTGGATAATGTTATTAATTGATGAGGTGTTTGGTACTTATGAAATAGCCATAACCGGTGATGGTTTTGAAGACAGGCGCAGGGAGATTGAAAATAGTTATATACCTAACAAAATTATGTTGGGTGGTAAAAAAGGAAGTTTACCTTTGCTGCAGGATAAGTTTGGTGCTGTTACACAAATATTTATTTGTAAAGATAAAACCTGTGGATTGCCTGCAACCAATACAAAAGACGCTTTAATTGGGATTAATCCCAATTGAAAAACAAGTAATAAAATAGAATTAAAACAAACCGGGAGGGATCAGATATAATCGGACAAATCTGCTAAATCCCGATCAAATAAATAGAATCATAACAAAAACCGAGAGTATCCAGGTATAATCAAGCAAATCTGCTAAATCCCGGTCAAAATTACCTTTACAATGAAGATTAACCCCCAACACGTAGTGTCATTAACTTACGATTTGTATGTTGACCTGGATGGTGCCGAAGTTTTGCAGGAAAGCGCAACAGAAGAGCAACCACTAACTTTTTTATACGGAGCAGGACAAATGCTTCCAAGATTTGAGGAAAACTTAAGTACCCTTTCAACAGGTGATGCTTATGATTTCCGTTTATCAGCCGAAGATGCCTATGGTAACTACGACGAAGAGGCAGTAGCTACTTTGCCTTTAGAAATGTTTAAGGGCACCGATACGCCCGAGATAGGCAGTATATTGCCATTACAGGACAATAACGGCAACCGTTTCCAGGGAATGGTGGTGTCAGTTAATGAAGATTCGGTTATAGTGGACCTTAACCACCCAATGGCAGGACAAGAGCTTCACTTTAAAGGGAACATTTTAAATGTACGCCCTGCAACCCCTGAAGAATTATCACATGGCCACGCACATGGTGCCGATGGTCATCACGGACATTAAATTATAGTTATAAGTCCTGAGTCCTTAATCCGTAGTCTTTTTTGACTCAGGACTTAAGGCTCAGGACTTTCTTCTTGTAGAAGATCTCACAATAAGTTCGGGTTGAATGCTGATGCTTTTTGGTGTAACTGAAGTGTCGTTATTTTCCATCTCCTGGAAAAATAAATTTGCAACCGTTTTCCCCATAAAAACGCTGAACTGATCAATAGTAGTGATCGAAGGGCTAGTTATTTCGGTAAATGCTTCATTCGAATAACCGCAGATACCTAATTCAGCAGGCACCTTGATACCCATTGCAGTAGCCGTCTCCAAAACTCCTAATGCCGAAAAATCAGAGGTCGAAGCAAATATGGCATCCGGAAGATCAGGCAGGCTTAGCAGTTTCCTTGTTGCTTCGGCGCCTAACTCTTTTGTCCAGGCGTTTTCAACTATAAAGGCATCTGTTATGGGTATATTATATTTCTCTAATGCCCTTAAATAGCCCGTTTTTCGTTGTCTGAATATGTTAAGATTTTGAGGGCCTTCGAGCAAAGCTATTTTTTTGTAGCCCTGCTCAATCAAATGGCAAACGGCCTGGTACGACGCTTGTTCATTGTCATTAATAACCTTGAGGGTTTCCAACTCTTCGGCAACACGGTCAAACTGGATCAATTGAATGCCCTGGTCAATAACATTTTGCAAATGCTGGTAACTAACGCTATCGGCCGAAACGGATATCACAATGCAATCAACATGCTGATTAATCAAAGTGTTAACACATTTTACCTCTTTTTGGTGCTGTTCATCACTCTGGCAAATAATTAAATTATAACCTTTTTGATAAGTTATGTCCTCAATCCCCGCAATAACGTTCGAGAAAAAATTCTGATTTATACGCGGAACAACTACACCAATAGTTTTGGTTTGCCCCATTCGTAAATTGGAGGCTAGCGTATTGCGTTTGTAGTTTAGCTCGGCAGCGGTTTTTAACACCAGCTCCTTGGTAGCTGCATTTACATAACCTGCATTACTAAGGGCGCGTGAAACTGTTGAGGCAGTTACATTTAGCCTTTCGGCGATGTCATAAATGGTGATGCGTTTTTTAGCGTTCATAAAATATTTGTAAAGATGATAAAATATTTTTCTGCAATCGATTGCATATTGAAAAAATAATTTAATTTAGTTGCCGTAAAAACAAATTATAAACGGCCCTCCTCTTGGGGTTAATCAAATGTATTATGTTATTGTTAGGGATTGATATAGGTACTTCCTCCGTAAAGGTTTCCGTTGTTGACGCTTCTTCGCAAAAAGTATTGGCTTCAGCACAATATCCGGATGAGGAATCGCCAATTATCGCACTGCATCCTGGCTGGGCCGAACAATCACCTGATATGTGGTGGGAACAGGCGCAGCATGCTATCGGTTTGTGCAATAAAACTGCAGCTTATAATCCTCAGGATATTGCTGCAATAGGTATTGCCTATCAGATGCATGGTTTGGTTTTGGTAGATAAAGATCAAAAAGTACTGCGAAACAGCATCATCTGGTGCGATAGCCGCGCAGTTGAAATAGGTGATAAAGCATTTGAAGCCATTGGTGAAAAGCGGTGCTTATCACATCTGTTAAATTCACCCGGCAACTTCACAGCTTCAAAATTGGCCTGGGTAAAAGAGAATGAATCCGAAATTTATGACCGTATTGATAAAATAATGCTTCCCGGGGATTTTATTGCTATGAAGCTGACAGGAGAGATCACAACATCCATATCAGCTTTATCCGAAGGCGTGTTTTTTGATTTTAAAACAAATAGCTTGTCAAAGGATGTTATCAATTATTTTGGATTTGATGAAGGTTTATTTCCTGAAGTTAAAGAAGTGTTTTCAACTCATGGGAATCTTTCATCCGCTGTGGCTCAACAATTGAACTTAAAATCGGGTATCCCGGTAACCTATAAATCTGGCGATCAGCCTAACAATGCCCTTTCATTAAATGTATTAAACCCCGGCGAGGTTGCTGCAACAGCAGGAACTTCGGGAGTGATTTATGGTGTAAGCGATCAGCTGGCTTACGATAAACAATCGCGCGTAAATACTTTTGCCCATGTAAATTACACCGAACAACAAAAACGACTCGGCGTATTATTGTGCATAAATGGTGTTGGGAGCATGTACCGTTGGCTCAAGCAGGTTTTTGGTTCATCAGAAAGCTATTTGCAGATGAATGCTAAAGCCAAAGAAGCGCCATTGGGCAGCGAAGGTTTGCGGGTATTGCCGTTTGGTAATGGGGCAGAGCGGATGCTGAACAATAAAATAGCGGGTGCCCATTTTCACAACATCGACTTAAATATTCATTCACAAGCACATGTGATCAGGGCTGTGCAGGAAGGCATTGCTTTTTCATTCCGTTACGGATTGGATATAATGCGCGAAAACGGGATGAACCCTACCATTATCCGCGCAGGAAAAAATAACCTGTTTTTAAGCGAATTATTTACCGAAAGCTTTGTAAACATAACCGGCGTACCCGTTGAGCTTTATAAAAACGATGGTAGCGTAGGTGCAGCATTAGGCGCAGGGATAGGTGCACAGATTTTTTCATCTCCCAAACAGGCGTTTGAACATATGCACCCGGTACAATTGGTGCAACCATCAACCAAACAACTTGAACCCGCTTACCAGGAGTGGAAAGCGCTACTTGAAAAACAATTAACAAATTAATATTTCCGAAAGACTTACGAAGTTTTCAAAACTTCGTAAGTCTGTTTTAATCGGTGTAATCATTCAATAAAAAACAATAAAATCATGAGCATAATCTTAGGCGACAAAGAATTTTTTAAAGGAATAGGTCAGGTGAAATATGAAGGGCTGCAATCAGACAACCCATTAGCATTCCGTTGGTACGACGAAAACAAGGTAGTTGCAGGTAAAACGATGAAAGACCACCTGCGTTTTGCGTGTGCATATTGGCACTCATTTGTAGGCAATGGCGCCGATCCCTTTGGCGAACCTACACATATATTCGCATGGAATGAAAAAACCGATGCTGTTGAGCGCGCTAAGGATAAAATGGATGCGGCATTTGAATTCATTACTAAAATGAACCTGCATTACTACTGTTTTCATGATGTAGACGTTGTTGATTATACCAATGATGTGAACGAGAACGACCGCCGTCTGCAGGCATTAGTTGATTATGCGAAACAAAAGCAAGCCGCAAGTGGTGTAAAATTGCTTTGGGGAACATCAAACCTGTTCAGTAACCGCAGATATATGAATGGAGCAGCTACCAATCCCGATTTTCATGTGCTTACTCATGCAGCGGCACAGGTAAAAGCGGCATTGGATGCTACCATAGCCCTTGGCGGCGAGAATTATGTTTTCTGGGGTGGAAGAGAAGGTTACATGACCCTGCTGAACACCGACATGAAACGTGAGCAGGAACATTTTGCAAAATTTTTGCATACTGCTAAAGATTATGCCCGCAAACAAGGTTTTAAAGGGACTTTCTTTATCGAGCCAAAACCTTGCGAACCAACCAAACACCAGTATGATTATGATGCTGCTACAGTGCTTGGCTTTTTACAGAAATACGATCTGTTGAATGATTTCAAGCTGAATTTGGAGGTTAACCATGCTACACTTGCCGGCCATACCTTTCAGCACGAGCTGCAGGTAGCTGCTGATTCAGGTTTATTGGGTTCGATAGATGCTAACCGTGGTGATAGCCAAAACGGATGGGATACAGATCAGTTTCCGAATGATATAAATGAAGTTACCGAAATAATGATGATCATTCTTGAAGCAGGTGGCTTCCAGGGTGGGGGTATAAACTTTGACGCCAAGATCCGCCGTAATTCAACTGATCCGGCTGACCTGTTTTACGCACATATAGGTGGGATGGATGTTTTTGCAAGGGCATTGATTACTGCCGATAATATCCTCAAAAAATCTGATTATAAAAAGATAAGGAAAGACAGGTATGCCTCATTTGATGCCAGGAAGGGTAAAGAATTTGAAGATGGAAAACTATCTTTGGAAGACCTGCGAAGCTATGCTATAGAGAACGGCGAACCTAAAACAACCAGCGGTAAACAAGAATTTCTTGAAAATTTGATAAATAGATATATATAGATTATAATTGTCAAACCAACATATAAACCAAACTGAATTAAACAATGAACCTGAAAACCCTTTCTTATGGCGATTACGCTGTATTTCTTGTCTACTTTGTAATAGTATCTCTTTACGGCTGGTGGGTATACAAGCGTAAAAACAAAAGTGACGGTACTTCCAAAGGTTATTTTTTAGCTGAAGGTTCATTAACATGGTGGGCAATAGGCGCCTCTTTGATCGCTTCGAATATTTCTGCTGAACAAATGGTAGGAATGAGCGGATCGGGCTTTAAGATGGGGCTGGCTATTAGTACTTACGAGTGGATGGCTGCTGCCACACTGGTTATTGTAGCCGTATTTTTTATCCCCGTTTACCTTAAAAATAAAATAGCCACCATGCCGCAGTTTTTGCATCAGCGGTATAATGGTACGGTAGCCATGATTATGGCTATATTCTGGTTAATGCTTTATATCGTTGTAAACCTGATGTCGATACTTTATTTGGGCGGGGTGGCAATAGCAGGAATTTCAGGATTAGACCTTAAGTTGGTAATTGGATTGTTGGCCATTTTTTCAATAGTTATTACATTGGGCGGCATGAAAGTTATTGGCTATACCGATGTTATACAGGTGTTTTTTCTTGTGTTGGGAGGATTGGCAGCTACTTACATAGCGCTTCATTTAATAAGCGAAAAATCGGGCACAACAGGACTTTGGAATGGTTTTAAATTACTGCGTGCAGATGCAAGTGATCACTTCCACATGATATTTAAGAAAGGAAATTCAAATTATCTGGATTTACCGGGCCTTACAGTACTTATTGGTGGTATGTGGATCACCAATTTAAATTATTGGGGATGTAATCAATACATCACTCAAAGGGCACTTGGCGCTGATCTTAAAACAGCCCGGTCTGGTATTCTTTTCGCAGCTTTCCTTAAGTTACTTATGCCGGTAATTGTAGTATTACCAGGGATTGCAGCTTATGTGCTTTACCAAAAAGGTATGTTCCACCAGGAAATGTTAAGTACAAAAGGTGTTTTAGATGTTAACAAAGCGTATCCATCTATTCTTAATTTGCTGCCTAACTACCTGAAAGGGCTTTCGTTTGCTGCGTTGACAGCTGCTATTGTGGCATCTTTAGCAGGTAAAGCAAATAGTATAGCCACCATATTTACATTGGATATATACAAAAAAGCAATAAACACAAAAGCCTCAGAGAAGAACATGGTTAACACAGGTAAAGTGGCCGTGGTAGTTGCAATGATATTAGGTGTGCTTCTATCTTTTGTAATTGGAGATATGCTGATGGGCGAAGGAAAACAAGGCTTCCAGTATATACAGGAATACACTGGCTTTGTTTCGCCAGGTATATTTGCCATGTTTATTTTAGGTTTCTTCTGGAAAAAGGCAACTTCAAACGCTGCATTATTTGCAACCATTGGTGGCTTAGTATTCGCTATAATATTTAAGTTTTTGCCTTATTGGACCAATCTTTCTTTCTTGTCGCCATACGGTTTTTCAAAGCTAAATGCTGATCACGTATATGAAATTCCTTTTTTAGATAGGATGGGCTTCGTTTTTGTGATATGTATTGTAGGTATGTACGTCATATCAATGATTGAGAATGCTAAAGGCTTGCTGACAAACGGTTTAGAAGTAGACGTGAATATGTTTAAAACAAACAGAAGCTTTGCGGTTGGAGCTATAGTAGTTGCAGTTATTCTTACGTTTTTATATACAGTTTTCTGGTAACAAGCAAAAGCTTCATAAAAAAAAGCGATGAGTTTTAAACTCATCGCTTTTTTTATTTTAATTTTCTGGTGCAAGTTTTTTAAGCAAAACACCAATTATTATCATCCACACCACCAGTCCTGCAATAAATAACCGGAACCCGGTTAAATCCACGAAAATAAACCCGGCAATTAACCCCCCGATAACTAAAATGCAACTAAGCAAACCAAAATAACCAACCCATTGTTGAAATAGCTTTGTTTTGATAATTGCAACCGACCATAATGCTACAGCAATACAAACCCCGCCGATAAAGATATAATCGAATGAGTGATTAAGAGCGTTATTATATTTTAACACTATCGTTAGCGAATTTATCATTTCGGGAGTGCTGTCATGAAATTGGCTTATAAATAGCGGGAGCGCCAGACCGTTTACAGCTGCCGCCAATAAAACGGCAAAGAAGCCAATGCACATGGTAATAAAAGCGCCCATTGAATAAGGGTTCTCAGCCGAGAATCTTTTGGTTAATCCCCAAAAGCCGAATAACGTTATAGGGATGGAAAGAATGGCAAGAGAGTGAGTAATAATAATCATTGACGAAACATGTTTCAGGTGTTCAAAGCTACCACCGGTAGGATGCATTACCATAGTTATCGTCATTATAGCCGACCCTAAAATAAGCGCCGACCCACTGTAATAATTGAATTGATTTTTCATCTGCCTTCTTGGTTTTTTGTTTGCGGTGAAAGTAGTTAGATGCAAACAATAAGGCACTTGACCAGAATCAAGAAAACAAACTTTTCCGTTTCATTCGGCTAAAGGTTTCGGGTGCCATCCCGAGATAGGAAGCGAGGTGGATCTGTGAAAAACGTAATATCCATTCGGGATGAAGCTGCATCAGTTTTTCGAACCGGACTTGAGGTGTAGCAAATTGAGCAGTTAACTCTGTCGATTTTGTCCAGTTTTCCATGACTCTTCCAATTGCAAAAAATACCTGGTTCCTGCTAATCAATGCATGAAGCTGATGGATATTAATAATTGAAATAACTGAGTCTTCCAGCGCTTCGATGCTATTCATAGATGGCTTTTGACTTACAAAGCTTTCATGGTCGGCAGCAAAATCATGCTCGGAAAAGAAATTTAATGTGTGTTCTTTTTCATCAGCAGAATGAAAGAGCCGCAGGCTTCCGGATATAACAATCATAATAAAATTGCATATCTGGCCTTTTGCTAAAATAACCTCATGTTTTTTTAATAAGCGGCTTTTGGTTGAATCTATAACAAGATCAACTTGTTCCTGCGAAAACGCATGGATTCGTGCCAGTGCTTTGGCTATGCCTAAGTTTATTTCCGATCCATTTTGCAGTGCTGGTTCCAAATCAATTTAAATTTAAACGTCCAATCCGGGGTATAAAGATATTGGAAAGAATAGTATCGAGGGGTTAACGGATAAAGTAAATGATATACATTCTCAATTTTTTTATAACCCGATAAAAGATAATCCTATTTTTATCCCCAAATAAAAATACAACAATGTTCCCTAATTTAGAACAGACCTTCCGCTGGTACGGCCCGTCAGATCCGGTTACCTTAACTGCCGTTAGCCAAACCGGTGCAACAGGCGTAGTAAATGCCCTTCACCATATACCAAGTGGTGAAGTTTGGAGTTTGGACGAGATAGAAGCCCGTAAAAACATTATTCAGTCTGCTGGTCTTACCTGGTCGGTTGTGGAGAGTGTAAATATTCACGAGAGTATAAAAACAGCGGCTTCGGAAAGAGACAGATATATTGAAAAATACATAGCTACACTTAAAAATCTTCATAAAGCCAATATTAAAACTGTATGCTACAATTTTATGCCTGTTTTAGATTGGACACGTACCGATATTGATTACCGCTTGCCAAACGGTGCTTCGGCCCTGCGTTTCCATGCTCCTGCACTGGCAGCTTTTGATCTTTATATTCTTGAACGCGAAGCTGCATTTAGCGAATTTAATACTGATCAGCAAAAAGCGGCCAAAGCGTATCTGGATAGCATTGATGAAGATGCTAAAAAAGCCCTGGTTAAAAATGTAATGGCAGGTTTGCCGGGCACGGATAAAGTTTTAACCATTGATGAATTTAAAACACACCTGGAAAAATATAAAGATACTGATGCTGCTACCCTTAAAGAAAACCTGCGTTATTTCTTAAAGGCAATTATACCCGAGGCAGAGCAGCTTGGCATTAAAATGTGCATCCATCCGGACGATCCACCATTCCCGATTTTTGGGTTACCGAGGGTTATATCAACAGAAGCCGATCTGGAGTATGTGGTAAATTCTTGCCCATCTGATAGTAACGGACTTACTTTTTGTACTGGCTCATTAGGTGCGAGAGCAGATAACGATCTGCCGGCAATGATAAACCGACTTGGCAAACATATCCATTTCCTTCATTTACGCAATGTGCAACGTGAAACTGATGGCAGCTTTTACGAAGCCAACCATTTAGGCGGCAGCACAGATATGTATGAAGTGATGAAAAGCGTAATATGGGAACAAAAAAGACGCTCTGAAAGCGGGAGGGAGGATGTTGCCATCCCTATGCGTCCTGATCATGGCCATAAACTGCTTGACGATTTCAGGTATAATACCTTCCCGGGCTATTCAGCTATCGGCAGGTTAAAAGGACTTGCAGAGCTCCGGGGACTGGAATTGGGGATTAAAAGGAGTCTTTTATAAGAGATTGTCTTATGCAAATAAATAGTAGCTTATTGCTCGCTTTTTAATTATTTTTGTTTAGTAATTAGTTAAGCATGGTTATTACAATAAATAAAGACACAAAGGCAGAAGAAATAAATGAGGCGTTAAAAAAACTGCCCAAATCAAAAAAGAAAAGCTTAAGAAGTTTTTACGGAAAACTTAAAGGTGTTTTTGGTGACGGTATGGAATACCAGAAAAAAATCAGGGATGAATGGGATTAAATACCTGGCAGATACAAATTGTTTTATTTACCTGCTTGATGAAAATCCATTAATATTACCCTTTGCCGATGATATTTGGGCATTCTCTTATATCACAGAAATTGAATTGCTAAGTAAAAAAGGCATGACAAAAATTGAAGATGCTCTGGTAAAGGAAATGTTAAATAATTGCTTTAAAATAAATCACTCCCAAACTATTACTGATATTGTCATAGATATAAGAAGAAAGAATCATATTAAGCTTCCGGATGCTATTATTGCAGCATCTGCAAAGTTATTACAATTACCGCTAATCACAGCGGATAAAGGCTTCGCAAGTGTTCCTGATATAGATTGTATAATATTAGATTTTAAATAAATCTTACTTAAATTATAAGTAAGCATCATAACTATTTGCATGGATTGACACTCGCAGTCAATAAACTCTCAATAAAAATCAATACTCCCATCATTATTTACCGAACATCGTATAAATATGCGGGCCAATATGGGTTCGCGGTTTAGGGTTGCAGGCATAAATTGTTTATCTTCTTCACTGAAAAGATTAACGTCGAGATTGATGGTTTGATTATACTGGTAAAGTTTTGAGGCAATGTGCACCTTATAATCGGCCAGCCTTCCGCCAGGACTCACCAATAACTCAACTACGGCGTTAAAATAATTCATATTAACACCTTCTGTATCAAACGGCACCCTGAATATGTTTATATAAGGGATAAATCCGTAATAAACGCCTCCTATTTTAAGCGGCCTTGTAACCCGGTCTCCTGCCGCTATTTTGGCGTCGAAGCTAAATTGTAAATCGGTTGCAGTGTCTAACGATGCCTCAAAAATAAATTCATTTTTATCATAATCATATCGCTCATT
>JABDFZ010000055.1 GCA_013286325.1 Bacteroidota bacterium
TGGCCTATGATAGGGCTGGCATTATTTGCAACCAATATTTCGTGTGTCCACTTGGTTAGCCTTGCCCAAAGCGGCTTTGATACCGGATTACTTAATGGCGATTTTGAATGGATGGCAGCATTTACCCTGGTATTATTGGCGCTTTTTTTTGCACCTTTCTACATCCGCTCCGGAGTTGCAACCCTTCCTGATTTTCTTGAAAAACGCTATGACCGCGCAAGCCGCGATTGGCTGGCCATTGTATCGGTAGTATCAGCGGTAATTATTCACATTGCTTTCTCCCTGCTGGCAGGAGGTATCGTATTGCACACACTTTTTGGTGTTAACTTATATGCCAGTGTAATTGTAATAGCGGTAATAACCACAATTTATACCATAGCAGGGGGCTTAACTGCCGTAGTGGTAACAGAATCTATCCAAACTATTGTGCTTTTATTGGGGGCTATAATTATGAGTTTTGCCGCCTATCATAAAATGGGTGGCTGGCAGCCAATGGTAAATGTATTGCAGCACTCGGGGCAATTAAATAAATTATCAATGCTGAGGCCGCATGGAGATACAAGCGGTATGCCATGGTACGCAGTGTTTTTAGGGTATCCAATATTAGGTATCTGGTATTGGTGTGCCGATCAAACTATTGTTCAGCGCGTATTGGGCGCAAAGGATGAGAACCATGCCCGTATAGGACCATTATTTTGCGGGTTTATAAAAATTCTCCCGGTTTTTATTTTCGTGATGCCCGGCTTGTTTGCCTATACGCTCGCACAAACAGGGCATTTGGATATATCGGCATTAAAAACAATCCAGGCCGGAAAGGAAGTAGTTGATAGTAAAGGCATCTATACACTAATGATCACCCAACTGATCCCTACCGGGTTGATAGGTGTTTTGGTAGCTGCGCTATTATCAGGGTTAATGAGCCAGATCTCCGGAGCGTTGAACTCGATAGCCACCCTGGTAAGTTATGATATATACAAGCGTTATAAACCTGCTGCAAAAGATACCGGTTTGGTAACCGTAGGGAAAATTGCTGCTGGGGTGTCGTTAATTGTATCGTTGGCACTATTACCCTTGCTTAATAATTATGAGAGTATTTTTAATGGACTGAATGATATTATTGCACATATAGCGCCTCCTATTACTTGTGTATTTCTGTTGGGGGTATTTTGGCAGAAAGCCTCGGCTATATCAGCAAAATATACCTTATGGATAGGCTCGGCAATAGGGGTGATTGTATTTGCCGTAGGAAAACTTTATCCTGATTCTGTTATTGGTAAAGTGCCATTTATGATGATGGCTTTTTACTTATTCTGCATCTGTTTTATAACGCAGGTTTCTCTCTCGTATTTGTTCCCCGTGCAACATACTGATGAAAGCGTACGCCTATTCTGGAAGTCGCCCTGGGAACCCTTGCGGGGCCATGCATGGGGTGGTTTGGGTAATTATAAGGTTTTATCAGTGCTGCTCATTGTAATTATGTCGGTACTCTTCTGGATCTTCAGATAGATAAATTCCCCACCGAATACGGTTTATTAGTGTTTTCAAATACTGGAAATGTAACCCTTAACTTTTATCCTATTGATACAGCGAGCGAATCACTTAGTTGTTCGCATCAGGGTAAAACATAATTCGGATGGTGAAGGTAGTTATACCAATATGAGCGAGATCACTATGTTTTATAATGTGCTTAACTAAACACTTATAAATATTATACCCAAACCTGCAATTTGTCAATAAGTCATCCAAACCGGGTGGCTTATTGATTTTAATGCTTGCAGGTAAAAATGGTATCCGGATATGTTTAATCGATTAGTCCATGTTTTGACTTATAAATGAATAATAGGGTCTTGCGTTGATAGTTGTTAAAGTAAGATAATCCATCTTTTTCAAAGGTTAATCCATTTTTGTAATTGTAACTTCTGCATATATTTACTCAACCAGTTAATCTGCAAAACTAAATGCCGCGATATTTTTTATCACTAGTAAAAATATATTATAAACTGATCCTGACCGTTTTACCGGTTTGTTTTTTTCTTTCAGTAAAAGCACAGGACAAACCCACAGCCACGCAATGGAAGGGCTTTGAGAAAACCACATTTTTAATAGACGGGCACCAGGCATATTATGTAAAACCGGCACATTCCCTGCCCGGAAATCCATGGGTGTGGCGGTCATCTTTCCCCGATTGGCATACAGATATGGATAGTATATTACTAACTCGGGGTTTTTATATAGCTTATATCAATGTAGATGATCAATACGGAAGTCCGCAATCTTTACAAGTTTGGGACAAGTTCTATTATTACCTGATCAATAAAATGTCGTTTGCCCCCAAAGCTGCACTCGAGGCGGTAAGCAGAGGAGGCTTATATGCCTACGGCTGGGCAAAACGGAATCCTGATAAAGTGATTTGTATTTATGCCGAAACACCCGTTTGCGATATTAAAAGCTGGCCAGGAGGAAAGGAAAAAGGTATAGGTGATACCGCTTTATGGAGCCAGCTTAAAAGGGCTTACCATTTTACGGAACAACAAGCAATAGCCTATCATGATAATCCTATAGATAACCTGGAAGGATTGGCATCATTCCGTGTACCTATTTTACACGTTATCGGTTTGAACGATAAGTGGGCGCCCCCTGCCGAAAATACTTACCCGCTTGCACAAAATTACGTTGCTGCCGGGGGAGCAATAAGCATTTATCCGGTAACAAAAGGTCCACAGGAATTACAGGGCCACCATTTTGCGATCGACCGACCCGATTACTATGCATCCTTTATTTACGATAATTCATTCCCGGTTAAAAAGATTTTGCCTTACAGTAATTACTATGAAAAAGCAAACCAGTTAAGGAATTTTTACAATGCTGTATCAACAAAAAAAGAGGTTACAGTAACTTTCCTTGGCGGCTCCATTACCTACAATCCCGGTTGGCGGCCAAAAGTGTACCAATACCTGCAGGAACGTTTCCCAAATACCATATTTCATTTTATTGCCGCAGGCATCCCCTCGTTAGGGAGCCTTCCGCATGTATTCAGGTTACAGCATGATGTGCTCGATTCGGGCAAAACAGACCTGCTTTTTGTTGAGGCTGCGGTAAATGATAGGGTGAACGGCACCGACAGTATTACCCAGGTACGCGATTTGGAAGGCATCATCAGGCATGCAAAAAAAAGCAACCCGGATATGGATATTGTGACGATGGCCTTTGCTGATCCGGAAAAAACGGGCGATTACAATAAAGGCATTATACCTGTCGAAATAAAAAATCATCAACTGGTTGCACAACATTACAACCTACCTTTCATCAACATTGCCAAAGAAGTAAGGGACAAAATAAATAACAAGGAATTTAGCTGGGACGATGATTTTAAAGACCTTCACCCGGCGGCTTTTGGCCAGGAGTTATATTTCGCCACTATTAAAAGCCTGCTGAATGATTGTTTCGACAATCCACCTACCGGAACCAACAGCAATAAAGCAACCTTACCCCAACCGCTCAACAAGGGAAGCTTTGCGAATGGTAACTATTACAATATTACCAATGCCAGGTATAAAACCGGGTGGGCAATTGATAATAACTGGAAGCCAGCCGACGGGCTAAGTACGCGCGATGGTTTTGTAAATATTCCGGTACTAAGTTCCAACACCCCGGGGGCTGAACTGTCTCTTCCCTTTGCCGGAACAGCCGTAGGGATAGCTATAGTTTCGGGAGGTGATGCCGGAATTATTTCATACTCTGTTGATGATCATCCCGAAAAAACTATCGACTTATACACCCAGTGGAGCAGTTTTCTTCATTTGCCCTGGTATGTTTTGCTCGGAAGCGATTTAAAACCCGGTAAGCATATCTTAAAGATCAGGATAAGCGAACAAAAAAACTCAGCAAGTAAAGACCATGCCTGCCGGATAGTTAATTTTTTAGTTAACAAATAAGCTTTAGTGAGGCATAGCCACACTAATCAAATTCACAATAAAAAATAATAAAGATGATCAGGAGGGTTTTTCTATTTACAACAGCATGTCTTTTTGTAATTAATGCATGCTTTGCACAGCAGCAGCCGTTAAAATTATGGTATGATAAACCTGCCCAGGTTTGGGAGGAAACCCTGCCGCTTGGTAATGGCCGTTTAGGAATGATGCCTGATGGTGGTGTATCTACAGAGAATATTGTGCTCAATGATATTACCCTTTGGTCCGGCTCGCAGCAGGACGCCAATAACTACGAGGCCTATAAAGTATTGCCACAAATCCGCAAACTACTTTTTGAAGGAAGAAATGACGAGGCGCAGGAGTTAATTAATAAAGATTTTATCTGCAAAGGTAAAGGGTCAGAAGGTGTTCCCTTTGGATGCTTCCAGGTATTGGCTAGCCTCAGCATAAAATTTAAATATAATGGCGATGATAACTCATCTGTCCAATTTAAAAACTACGAAAGAGAGCTCTTATTAAACAAAGCAACAGCAAAGTGCACCTACGTGGTAAACGGAGTTACCTATACCCGCGAATACTTCACCAGCTTTGGCAGTGATGTAAGCATTGTAAAACTCAGTGCAGATAAGCCCGGGAAGCTAAATTGCAGTATTGCCATAAGCAGGCCGGAAAGAGGAACTGCAACTACCATCGGCAATGAACTGCTGTTAAGCGGGCAGCTTGATAATGGTACCGATGGGAATGGAATGAAATATATAACAAGGGTAAAGACAGAATTAAAAGACGGCGCTATCAGCATATCAAATAATGAACTGGTTATAAAAGATGCTACCGAAGCCATCATCTACATTTCAGCCGGCACAAATTTTAAAGATGCCTCTTTTAAACAGAAAACCGAAACCATACTTAACACCGCAATAAAAACGCCTTATGCTGTTGAAAAACAATGGCACATAACAAACTTTCAAAAGCTGTTTAACAGGGTAAGTGTTAACCTGGGCAATGCAAATAACACCACCGAAACTACCGATAAAAGATTGATCTCGTTCCATAATAATCCCGATGCAGATAAAGGCTTGCCGGTTTTGTTTTTCCAGTTTGGCAGGTATTTAAGCATTTGCAGCACAAGGGTAGGCTTGCTTCCACCTAACCTGCAGGGCTTATGGGCCAACCAGATCCATACGCCCTGGAATGGCGACTACCATTTAGATATCAATGTACAAATGAACCACTGGCCCTTAGAGGTAGCTAATCTTTCGGAACTAAACCTGCCACTGGTCGAGCTGGTGCGTGGTTTGATAAAAAACGGCGAAAAAACGGCGAAAGCATATTATAATGCCGATGGTTGGATAGCGCATGTGATCACTAACCCCTGGCACTTTACCGAACCTGGCGAAGGCGCTTCGTGGGGTGTTACAAAATCGGGATCAGGGTGGCTATGCGATAATATTTGGCAGCATTATGAATTTACCAACGATAAGAAATATCTCGAAAGTATTTACCCTATTCTGAAAGGTTCAGCACAATTCTATAACAGCATTTTGGTGAAAGATCCCAAAACAGGCTGGCAGGTAACCTCGCCCTCGTCTTCTCCCGAAAATACATTTTATATGCCCAATGGAAAAACAGCAAGCATTTGCATCGGCGCAACTATTGATAACCAGATCATCAGGGAACTGTTTAACAATGTGATCACTGCATCAAAAATATTGGGTAAAGACATAGCTTTCAGGAATGAACTGAGCGCTAAATTAAAGGAACTGCCTCCCCCTGGAATTATTGCCAAAGACGGCCGTATACAGGAATGGCTGGAAGATTATAAAGAAACAGACCAGCAGCACCGTCATGTTTCGCATTTATATGGCTTGTATCCGGCATCGTTAATTACAACTGATGGAACACCCGACCTTGCCGAAGCTGCAAAGAAAACACTGAATGTACGTGGCGACGATGGCCCAAGCTGGTCCATCGCCTATAAAATATTGTTCTGGGCAAGGCTGCACGATGGGAACCGGGCCTATAAACTTTATAAAGAGCTGATGAAACCAACGCTCCGTACCGATATGAATTATGGTTCAGGTGGTGGTATCTATCCTAATTTATTATCAGCAGGGCCACCATTCCAGATAGATGGCAACTTTGGTGCAGCAGCAGGAATAGGCGAAATGCTGATCCAAAGTCATGCCGGGTATATTGAACTATTGCCCGCCATTCCTGATAGCTGGAAACAATCAGGCGAAGTAAAAGGACTAAGGGCGCGTGGAAACTTTACAGTTGATATGAAATGGAAAGATGGTAAAATAACAACCTACAGGGTTACTTCATCCTCGCCACGCAAAGTTAAAATAATGATAAACGGAAAAATGAAGGAGATAACGGCCGAAAAGGCATAGTTCCCTTTCAGAAATTTAGCATAAGGTTTTGATGTTCTTTGAAATATACCCAGTGAAACCGGGCTTTAACCACCCGGATACATCCACAAAATAATATCCGGCTGAATTGTTTTATGGGGTCAGTGCATTAATGTTCTGGTTTCTCTTCCGGTATTCTGATGGCGAAATACCCATCAAACGGGTAAACATTCTTGAGAAATAGTATGGATCTTCAATTCCTACATTAATGGCTAACTCTTTAACCGCCATGCTGGTAAAGGAAAGGTACTGACAGGCTTTTTGTATTTTTAAATGATTAAAGTACTCAATAGGCGAGTATCCTGTTTTTTTACGGAAAAGCGCCGAAAAATGAGTTACCGATAAATTGGCGAAGGACGCCAGTTCATTCAGGGTGATAATGGTTTGAATCTTATTTTGCATCAGCTCAATCACCGATGCTACTACATCCCGTTGTGTTTCTTTTTCGGTATGGTTGAATTTTTCCTCATAGATCATCGATGATAAAAAATGATAGAATATCATGTTCACATATCGTAAAGTATCGTCGCTATACCCTTTTTCGAGGTTGAAATAAATATCGTCAAACAATTTTATGCGGTCATCATTATAAGCCAGTTGGGGTTTATAATCGTCAGAGTTTTTCATGATCAGGTCGACAATAAATGCAGCTGTTTCACCCTTAAAATGGATCCAGTAGATAGTCCAGGGCTTTTTCTCGTCAGCGCCATAACGATGGGGCGTATTGGCCGGGATAGCAATAAACTGCGATGGCGAAAGCATTATTCTTTTTTTATTAATCTCAATCCAGCCATAGCCCTCCATGCAATATATAATAATGTGCTGGCTTATGCCATTTGGCCGCTCGGCATAATGGAACATAGCTTTAGGGTAATAGCCAATATCGGTAATGTAAATCTGGCGGGTAACAGGGTCTTTAATAAGAAAATCTGAAATGATCTTTTTAGGCAATACTATAAGTCGTTGCCCTTCAAAGCCTTCTCTTTTCCGCTGTAATTTATCTTTCGCCATAAAAAATCATGGATAATCAATCAAAAGTGTATAAAAATCCATCATTATCATAAAAATAGTCATTCTAAATCTTATTGTTTAATACGAGGTTTGTTTTATAAACCAAGTTTAACTTTATTTAAGACAATACAGCTAAGATAATAAGGCACTAATTTATTATAAATAAAATATAGGGTGTTTTATAGCAAGCTGGCAAATATTGCCAGGGTAGCATATTATTGTCCATCTTTTAAGTAAGCTCGGGTAAGATGAACCAATAACTAACCCTAAATAAGAATGAGAAAACTATTACTACTTTTTATGCTGTGCGCCACTTGTGCCCTGAGTGCCGCAGCCCAGGAAAAACTGATTAAAGGGGTGGTGAAGGATGCTGCAACAAGGCAATCCCTGCCGCTTGCAACCATCACCATTAAAGCCAAGGGCAGCCCCGAAACAAAGATGATAACCGACGATGGCGGTAATTTTAGCCTGAACGCTGCCGTTGGCACAACCTTGCAGGCCAGCTACATTGGCTATACCTCAAAAGAAATTACCGTTGGCGACAGTACCACCATTACCTTTTTGCTGCAAGGCAATAACAGCTTGTCGGAAGTTGTGGTGATTGGATACGGTAAAGAAAAACGTACAGACCTTACCAGTTCAGTTTCCAGTATCTCTGCAAAGGAAATTACTGAACTTCCGGTTACCAACCTGGCGAGTGCTTTAGCTTCGCGTACCCCGGGTTTGGAAGTGCATGGCACTGGATATAGTCCGGGTGCAGGTAGTTCTATTAATGTGAGGGGGATTAACTCAATTACCCAAAGCGAAGGGCCATTATATGTTGTTGATGGGGTTGCTTTAGTTGGCGATATCCGCTCAATTAACCCGAACGACATTGAATCGGCAGAGGTATTGAAGGATGCGGCTGCAGCCGGTATTTACGGGTCGAGAGCCGCAGCAGGGGTAATTATAGTGACCACAAAAAAAGGCAAAGCAGGCGTTTCAACAGTTGATTTTGATGCCTACTTCGGTCTGCAAAAACCAAACCCAACTTACAAAATGCTTAACGGCGAACAATATGCAACACTCAGGCGCTATGCACAATTTGATGCCGACCCGGTAACTTTCCCCATAGGCACCTCTGATGCTAAAACATTTAACCAGTACGAACTGCAAAGTATTGCCAACGGTTACCAGACTTACGACTGGCAAAAGGCAATTACCCGCCAAAATGCGCCGATGCAAAATTATTCCATAGCGGTGTCTAATGGTACTGCAAAAAATAAGGTTTATTTCAGCGGTAATTATCTCGATCAGGATGGTATCCTGATCAATACCGGCTATAAAAAATATGGCGCTTTCATCAGCGTGGAATCAACACTTTCAAATGCCTTAAAATTTGGAGGGAGTGCCAACATCGCCCACGATGAAACTAAAAGCCCGAGCAGCAGCGAATATCAGCAGGCATTAACACAAAGTCCATTGATGCCAATATACGGCCCTGATGGACAACCCCTGATAATTACCGATAACAGCACCGGAACATTAACAATCCGTAACCCGCTAACCTCGGCGCTCGATGCCGTACATAATAACAATACCACCCGAACAAACGGTAATATTTATTTGGAATTTACACCGATAAAAGACCTGTTATTACGTTCGAGCATCGGTGTTGATTTATACAGTGGGGAATCGGATACTTACTATCCACGAAATACAGGCGAAGGTTTCTCAAGCAACGGACAGGCAGAGATCTATAACTATAAATCAACAGATGTGTTGTGGGAAAATACAGCTACCTATAACCTGAAAACAAAAGACCATGAGTTGAACCTTTTAGGCGGTTTTACATTTGAAAGGCACGAAAATGTTGCTTCCGACCTTCAGGGCACCCAATTCCCTACCGACCTGTTAACTTATAAAGATATTGGCAGCGCCGGGATAAAAACCCAGGATAATTCTAATTACGATGGATGGTCGGTACGATCATTACTGGCGAGGGCCATTTACAAATACAAAGGCCGTTATATTATTAATGTAACAGCCCGTCAGGACGGTTCGTCCCGTTTCGGACCTGATAGCAAGTTTGGTTTTTTCCCATCAGTAAGCGGTGCATGGAGGATTATTGACGAACCATTTATCGGCTATAAATTCCGTACTGTTGTTAATGACCTGAAATTAAGAATAAGCTACGGGCTCATAGGTAACCAAAACCTGCCTTACGATGCAATTTATACCCGCTTTAATCAATCACAATATCCGTTTAATGGTACTTCGGTAACCAGCGGTTATCAGGTTGGCGGTACTGCAGGCAACAGCGATTTGCAATGGGAACGCCAGCATCAGTTTAACATAGGTACTGATATAGCCTTGTTTAACAACAGGGTACAACTTACCGCAGATGTATATAATAAAAACATCAGCAGTCTATTATTGCCATTCACCCTTGCGCCTTCTTCGGGTTTTTATAATGAACAGATTAACGTAGCGGCAATGAATACAAAGGGTATTGATATCTCGTTAAAAATCACACCGGTTCAAACCAAAAACTTTACCTGGCAAACGTCTATCAACTGGTCGAAATATAACAGCAAGGTTACCAAGCTTTTCCCGGGACGCGATTCTATCAGCCTTTCATTAAGGGTAGGCTTACCGCCAAGCGGAACTTATGTTAACTACGTTTACGATGGCATATATCAGCAGGGAGACAACTTTGCCCTTAACCCTAACGGTAAACCGGGAGATATAAAGATAAAAGATGTAAACGGCGACGGAAAAATAACCCCGCTTGACGAGGTTGTAGTCGGCTCAAGCATCCCGAAAGGATGGGGTGGTTTCTGGAACTATTTCAGGTATAAAGCAGTATCAATGACTGTATTTACAACTTACGAATACGGGCAGCAGCTTAATAACCTCACCTACACCAACCTAACTTACTATAATGCGAATTACGGTAATACGGGCAACGTAACACAGGCAGGGGGTAATTACTGGACGCCTACCAACACCAACACCAATATACCACGCCCCAATGCTTTCGGCACTTCGCTTAAAACACTACCGGGCGGACCGGGACAAGGATCAAGCTATTCAATACAGAATGCGAGTTACGTACGTATAAAAAATATAACACTTGGGTATGATTTACCTTCATCATTGCTACAAAAAGCAAAGATCAGGAGCATGAATGTTTATGCACAGGCTATTGAGCCGTTCCTGTTCACAAAATATAAAGGATTGGACCCGGATATAAGTGGGGCTGATGGCAGCAATGAAACATATCCAAGATACAGGACATTCCTGGTAGGTGTAAAATTAGGGTTATAACATTTAAAGATATTTCAAATGAAACTTTTTAATCAACGTACATTAAAAACATTTATAGTCATCCCGGTGGCCATACTAATGCTCATTGCGGGCGGTTGCCGCAAGCAGCTCGACTATACACCCGAAGTTTTTCTTTCGGCACAACAGGTTTATAAAGACCAGGCTGGTGCAACAGCCGGTGTAACAGGTATCTACAAACAATTACAATCGTTAAAGGCATCAGATTATGCATTAATCGGAATAATTGGAACCGACGAAGCGCGCTGCACCTACCAAAGCCAGGGCTATGGTGCTTATTGGGCTGGGGTTACTGGCCTGGATGTTTACGACATTCAGTTTAACAGCCAGAATGCCGATGTTAGCGGATATTGGAGCACTTGTTACCAGGGAATTGCCAACGCAAACTATGCCATACAATATATTCCTGGAATTAAAGGCTTTGCCGATCTAAGCTTACAGGCGCGTTTATTGGGCGAGGCACATTTTATGCGCGCGTTGTTCTATTTTCAATTGGTACAACTGTATGGCGATATTCCTTTGAGGCTGGAAAATATGTCTTTCTCCGATGGTGTTAAACGTTCGCCGGTTGCTGATGTTTATGCCAGGATAATCTCAGACTTGAAATTTGCCGAGGCCAATTGTTGGGTGAAAAGTAAAAACCCAGATCCGGGCCGGGCAAGCATTGAAGCTGCCAAGGCATTATTGGGCAAGGTTTATTTAACCCAGCACGATTATCAAAATGCCAAAACTACTTTCGAAGACCTGATCAATACAGGCGGACTTACATTGCTGCCAAACTATGCAGACCTGTTTGATGGCAAGCATGAAAACAACGCCGAATCACTTTTTGAAATTCAGTATTCAACTGATGCCGGCAATTCACAGAGCTTACAAAACCTCTTTGGCTCATATGCAGGACCGCCAATACCTCATGAAAACTTTGATAAACACACCCCGGGTTATGGTGGTACCGTGGTAATGGCAACTAAATTTTATTCAGATACAGTTTTTGCGAAACCTTACTCATGGGAATATCAATATGATACCCGTTATGCAGCGTCGATCAATCATGACCGTTATGACGGCAATGGTAATACGATGAGCTGGTGGGTAGACCCGGGATTGCCAACTGTAAAGAAATATGACATTTCAAGCTCCGACATCGACGCCTACACATCAGGCAAAAATCTATATTATCTTCGTTCGGCAGATGTTTTCCTGATGTATGCAGAAACACTAAATGAGCTGGGACAGACTCAAGCTGCCTTAGCGCCACTTAACAAAATACGTGAACGTGCTTTTGGTAATAACACGCTTGATTTTTCAACTACCAGCCAGAATGAGCTGCGTGATATAATCATGGACGAACGCAGCCGTGAATTGGGATCCGAAGGCTGGCGCTGGTTCGATCTGAAACGTACCGGTACACTGGTTCAACGGGTGATGGCACACAACAACCCCAAAGCCATGTATATGAAACAAAATGGCACGACCGACGATCCCCATCCGGCACAAAATGTATCTGCTAAAAATAATTTATATCCTATACCACTGAGCGAGCTGCAAAATAATCAGGCATTAAACCTGAACAGCCAGAACCCGGGGTATTAAAAAAAAGAAAAATGAATTTGAACATCCGTTTTATTCCATATTACTTGTTTGTATTGTTGCTGGCAGTATTTAAAGTTGATGCCCAGCAGGTTAATAAATACGATGACAGCCTGGTAGTTCGCAATCAGCAGGCATCGGTAACGGTTAACTATAAAACAGGATGTGCATCCTATCATTTTAGCAATGGTGTTGTTATGAACAACACCATTGCCTATGTAAACGAGATCAGCGTCGGCAGCCTCTCAACAGCGGATTGCAAGCTGCATCAGGCTGCTACAGATCCTTTTGATAATAGCACCGGCAAAGGTGTAAGGCTGATAATTAAACATTCTGGTAATGATAAAGGCATTACTTTAATCCAGCAGATTACACTGTACCAGGATCATCCTTACCTGTTAGTGAACTTAACCGCCGTAAAAGCTGCGGGGCAAACCGGTTTGCTTGAAAGTCGGGACATCAGCGCATTAACCGTGTCGCCACAACAGCAAAGCAGCCTGGTTCAACCGGGAGCAGAACCCCGTTTGCTTGATGTGCCTTTTGATAATGACGACTGGGTAAACGTACTGGAACGCAAATGGGAAGGGGTGGATAAACCGGTATTCAGCGGCATAAGCTATGAGTACTCGGCCGTTTATGATAATACAAAATTATCCGGTTTGGTAATGGGGAGCCTGTCGCACGATTTTTGGAAAACAGGCATTGTTTATCGTTCGGCAAAGCAACCCGGAGTTATCGACTCACTAAAAATATATGATGGTGCAGCCACCGAAGATGATAAATCGCTTCCTGCCGATTACGGCGGTTTGGATGGCACACACGACCACGCGCTACACGGTACTATGAAAGGTACAACAGTTACATCGTCAATTATTTATTTATGCGGACTGAACGATGTAAGGAAGGCCTTTGTTGAATATGGCAATGCCAACGTTGTCTTTAACGGAAAGCAAACCTGGAAAGGCGATGCGCCGGTTTACTGGAACAGCTTTGGGGTAGAAGGGGTTTTAGGTTACTCGGGTGTGATGATGCCGAAGGATGTGGTGAAGATCTCGGACTTTATCCAGACATTGGATAATTTCAACAAATATTCAAAACCCGTAATGAGCATCGATTCGTACGATCAAAGCATTTACACAACCGATCTGCTGGCTTCGTTCGGCAGGTATGCCAAAAAGAAAAACCAGCAAATGGGATTTTATTTTATTCCATTCGCAATGTGGACATGGAGAAATTCACTCGAAAATACCAAACTGGCAGGCTCCGATTATAAATTAAGCGACGTGGTGCTGCACGACAAAAACCATCAGCCTATATTTTATAAAGATGGCGATTGGGGAGCCTATGCAATGGATCCCACACATCCCGGGGTTCGTCAATATGTCATTAACCAATTGGAAAAAGCAAAAGCTGTTGGGGCGAAATTCATCAAGATAGATTTTTTAACGGCCGGTGCGCTGGAATCAACAACCCGGTATGATCCGCAGGTCAGATCAGGTTTACAGGCTTATAACGTAGGTATGAAAATGCTCCGGTCATTGGTCGACTCGGTGATGGGGCCTGATATATTTATTACCCAGGCCATTTCACCAATGTTTCCGCATCAATATGCGCACACCCGTTTTATATCAACTGATGTATACTCTCACCTGCGCGATGATGAAAAAGGATTTCCGCATTATGGCAGCACAGAAGCCTCGTTGGCAACAGGCTCGCATTTATGGTGGGTGCAGGGAACACTTTGGCCTTATACCAACATGGATGTAAGCATCATGAAAAACTTTCAGAAAAACCCCGACCTCAGCGAAAAGGAAGTAAAACTAAGGCTTTATGCCATGATGAGTATGGGAAGTATTTTGGGTGATGGATCTGATTTCAGGGATAAAATAGCTGCCGACAGGGCTAAAATCTACCTGAACAATAAAGCGCTTTGCGAATTCTTCAGCGATCCTAAAGTGTTTACGCCGTTAAAATTTGCCGATGGTGCAACACTGGATCAGCAAATAGCTTTTTATCTGCCTGGCGCAACTACGCTGTTGTCCATGTTTAACTTCGATCAGCAAAAAGCATTTAAACCGGAGTGGCACAGGAGTGATTTAAACCTGGGTGACAAAGAATATTTAATAAAAGATTTTTTAACAGATGAACCTTTGGGCAGGATAGCCAAAGGGCAGGATACTTTTTCGTTAAATTTAACTGCAGAAGATGCCTTGATGGTAAAACTTGTGCCTGTTAATTAATGGATTGCCTGAATTTATAACACAATAGAATAACAGATTATATAATATGGAAGTAAAGGCCTGGGTTGAGCAAATTAATATCCCTACTTACGGAACAGGTAAGCCGGAAAAGAACCCTATGTTTTTGGAGAAAAGGGTGTATCAGGGCAGCAGCGGTGTTGTTTATCCGCACCCGGTTATTGAGAAAATTGAAGACGAAAAGAAAGACCATGAATATACTGCCGTATTTATTGAAAACGAATACCTGAAAATAATGATATTGCCCGAACTTGGGGGACGTATTCAGCGGGCTTACGATAAAATAAGAAACCGGGATTTTGTATATTATAACCAGGTTATTAAGCCTGCGCTTGTTGGCTTAGCAGGCCCCTGGATTTCTGGTGGTATTGAGTTTAACTGGCCGCAACACCATAGGCCAAGCACATTCTCTCCTGTTGATTATACCATAAAGGAAAATGCCGATGGCAGCAAAACCGTGTGGGTTAATGAAACAGAAATTATGTTCCGCACCAAAGGAATGGTGGGCTTTACCCTCTATCCCGGAAAAGCATACCTTGAAATAAGTGGTAAGTTGTTTAATCCTACACCATTTCCTCAAACTTTTTTATGGTGGGCAAATCCTGCAGTTAAAGTAAATGAGCATTACCAGTCGGTATTCCCGCCAGATGTATATGCGGTTTTTGATCATGGCAAAAGGGATGTGTCCGATTTTCCGATTGCTACCGGAACATACTACAAAGTAAATTACGCCCCCGGCACGGATATTTCAAGATATGCCAATATTCCGGTACCTACGTCATACATGGCCATTCAATCTAAATACGATTTTATGGGTTGCTATGAGCACGATACGCAGGCAGGTATGCTGCACGTTGCCGACCACCACGTATCACCCGGTAAAAAACAATGGACCTGGGGCAATGGTGATTTTGGTTTTGCCTGGGACAGGAATCTTACCGATGAAGATGGCCCTTACATTGAACTAATGACGGGGGTGTTCACTGATAATCAACCCGATTTCTCATGGCTGAAACCCAACGAAGGCAAAACCTTCGAACAATATTTTATGCCCTATGCACAGATCGGTGTAGTTAAAAATGCTACAAAGGAAGCTATGCTAAGTGTGGAATGGGAGGGTGGCAGGCTATCTGTTATGGTTTATGCAACTGCAGTTTATAAAAACGCTGTTATAAAAATCGTCCGTCAAAATAAAGAAGAGAAAACATTTAAAGCTGATCTGGCTCCCGATGCTGTATTTGAAACAAACGTCGAAACAGCTATAACCCAAAATGATACCGGTTTTAAAATTATTGTTGAGGACGGTAAAGGCCTGGAACTGGTTTCGTATCAGCCCGAAAACAATGCCGGTAAAGAAATTCCTGCCGCCGCAACTGCTGCTAAATTACCACAGGATATCGAACACGTTGAAGACCTGTATTTAAACGGTCTTCATTTGGAGCAATACAGGCATGCCACTTATAATCCGCTTGATTATTACGAAGAAGCACTGCGCAGAAGTCCCGAAGATATCAGGTGTAATAATGCTATTGGTTTATTATTATTACGCAGAGGGCAGTTTAAAAAAGCTGAACCACATTTCAGGACAGCAATAAAAGCCATTACCAAAAGAAACCCAAATCCATATGATGGTGAGCCTTACTTTAACCTGGGTTTGAGCTTAAAGTTACAGGGTAAAAAAGAGGAGGCCTATGATGCATTTTTTAAAGCTACCTGGAACGATGGCTTACAGCACAGTGCATTTTTGGAACTTGCCCGCATAGCCTGCGCTCAAAACAAAACAGAGCTGGCCTTATCACTGGTTGAAAAATCACTGATCCGTAATTATCATAGTCATACAACAAGGCACTTAAATGTGGCATTGTTAAGAATAGCCAACAGATTACCTGAAGCATCGGCTATGATTGAGGCTTCTTTAGCGATCGATCCGTTTAACTACGGGTGCCTGTTTGAGCAATACCTTATTGCAGAAAAATCGGGCGATGATGCGTCCTCAAAAGCCACGCTCAAAAAGTTAAAAACCCTAATGCGCGATGAAGCCAATAATTACCTCGAGCTTTCATTGAATTATGCGCATGCAGGTTTATTTAACGATGCCATAAAAGTATTGGATTGGTTTTATGCTAATCGTAAAACCGGTAATCCCCTGGTTTATTATTACCGCGGATGGTTTGCTGCACAGGCAGGTAAGCAGGAACAAGCCTTAATATTTTACAAACAGGCGGCAGAGCAAAAACCCGATCTGTGTTTTCCAAATAAGATTGAGGAAGTGTTGATCTTACAAAGCGCTTTATCGGTTAACCCCACTGATGCCAAAGCCGCTTATTACCTCGGTAATTTTTGGTACGATAAAAGGCAATATACCGAAGCAATAGCCTGCTGGGAGAAATCGGCCGCATTGGATGGTGCCTTCCCAACGGTTCACCGCAACCTTTCACTGGCTTATTACAATAAACTGCAACAGCCTGAAGGATCAATTGCTGCTATGGAAAAAGCCTTTGCGCTTGATACTACCGATGCCCGAGTCCTGATGGAGCTCGATCAATTATATAAGGTTACCGGAAAATCATTTAGCGGGCGGCTGCAATTGCTTGAAAAATACCCCGATCTGGTAATTGACCGCGACGACCTTTATCTTGAAAAAGTCACTCTTCATAATAATTTACAGCAATTTGAAAAAGCGCGAACCTTAGTGGCTGCCCGCAAATTTCATCCCTGGGAGGGTGGGGAAGGTAAGGTATTGGGGCAGTTTTTATTATGCCATATTGAACTTGCTAAACAAGCTATCCGCGACAGTAAATTTCAGGATGCAATTAACCTGTTAGTTGCGCTTGAAAAATATCCTGAAAACCTGGGTGAAGGCAAACTATACGCTACTCCCGAGAATGATATCAACTATTTAATGGCTTGCGCTTATGAGGGTCTGCAAATAAATGAGCAGGCAGCAGCTAAGTTTAAAGCCGCAACCATCGGCAATGCAGAACCTGTACAGGCTATTTACTACAACGACCCTCAGCCCGATAAAATACTATACCAGGCGCTTGCGTGGCTAAAACTTGGCAAAACTGATAAGGCCAACAGCATATTTAAACGCTTTATTGAATTTGGCGAACGGCATATAAATGAACAGGTGCGGATTGATTATTTTGCAGTCTCACTACCGGATATGCTTGTTTTTGAGGTAGATGTAAATAAAAGAAACGTTCTTTTCTGTAAATATTTAATCGGATTAGGTTATCTTGGTTTAGGTAATGTTAAACAGGGGAGCGCATATTTAAACGAGGTACTGCAAATGGACTTAAACCACCAGGGCGCTGCTATACACTTACAGATGATTGATTTTTTTGAGCAGGCGAACAAAGAATATGTTAGATAATAAAAAAGGATTACTGGAAGTATCAAGCATCCGTTGTGCTCATTTTGAAGATGATCCCGTTTACCTTATCAAACTTACAAATGAAGAGGTGACT
This sequence comes from Bacteroidota bacterium, assembly GCA_013286325.1. Lineage (GTDB taxonomy): Bacteria > Bacteroidota > Bacteroidia > Sphingobacteriales > Sphingobacteriaceae > Mucilaginibacter. Next base: position 18,000 of record JABDFZ010000055.1, read on the forward strand.
GTTAATTTAACCAATTTTGGAAGCATAATAACTGCAATTTATACTGAAGATGGGAATGGTACTAAAAAAAATATAGTAGCAGGTTTTGATGATATTAAGGATTACAAAAATAATCCGCATTATTTTGGCTGTGCACTGGGGCGGTATGCAGGGCGCATTGCAGGCGGAAGATTCAAACTGAATGATGAATTTATTCAACTCTCGCAAAACGATGAAGGCAATCATTTGCATGGCGGCTTTGAAGGTTTCAATAAAAAAGTCTGGAAAGTAAAATCTTTTATCCGCACCGATGAAACTGTAGGAGTAATTATGGAATACCTGAGCGAAAATGGAGAAGAAGGATATCCCGGCAATTTATGGGTAAAAATAAAATATACGTTAAACAGCCGCAACCAACTGCACATTGAGTACAATGCCCAAACAGATAAAAGTACGCCAGTCAACCTTTCAAACCATTCCTATTTTAATTTAAGCGGGTTTGAAACCGGAAATATTTTAAATCATAAACTCCGGGTGAACGCATCTTACTATACTGAAAAAAGCAGCGAACATTTACCTACCGGGAATATTTTATCATTAGCAGGCACACTGCTCGATTTTTTAAACAGTAAGGAGATAGGTAAGGATATAGAACAACTTTCAGGAGAAGAGGGCTTTAATCACAATTATGTTTTGGTAGATCATTTGCCCGGCGAAGTTATTTTAGCTGCTATATTGGAAGATGAAGAATCGGGCAGGATATTAAAAGTATACACCGATCAGCCTGCTGTTCAGGTATATACAGCTAACGATTGGACTGGTGATATTTGCGGTCAGCAGGGCTACCCTTACCAAAAGCATGGGGCTATTGCACTCGAAACACAGGCCTTCCCTGATGCGCCAAATCACCCGAACTTCCCTGATGCTATTTTGCATCCGGGGCAGCAATACTTAACAACAACCATCTACCAATTTGAAACATCAGCAAATAGCTGATGGATAATAACCTGATTAAAATTAGAGCAACAAATGCAGCAATCAACCTTTAAAAATACTTACATACTCGGTATTTCATTTATATCAGCCCTTGGCGGATACCTTTTCGGGTTTGATTTTGCGGTAATATCGGGCGCATTGCCGTTCCTGCAAAAACAATTCGCTTTAGATGCTTATTGGGAAGGCTTTGCCACCGGCAGCCTCGCCCTGGGAGCTATTATTGGTTGTGTTGTTGCCGGGCAGATTGCCGATAAACGCGGCCGCAGACCAGGGTTAATGCTGGCTGCAGGTTTATTCGCCCTTTCATCGCTGGCAATGGCATTATCGCCAAATCGCGAGGTATTTATTGTTGCCCGTTTGGTAGCAGGTATTGGGGTGGGGATGGCTTCCATGTTGTCGCCAATGTATATTTCCGAAATAGCCCCTGCTGGTATAAGGGGGCGTTTGGTTGCCATGAACCAGCTTACTATTGTACTCGGTATATTAATCACTAACCTCGTTAATTACACCCTGCGCAATAATGGCGATGATGCATGGCGGTGGATGTTTGCGTTAGGTGCTGTTCCATCAGGGTTATTTTTACTGGGCGCATGGCTTTTGCCCGAAAGTCCGCGTTGGCTGGTAAAAAATAATCAGGAGTTAAAAGCAATGCTCATCCTCCAGAAAATCGGCGATATCAAATTTGCAGATGAATCACTGATCAGCATAAAAAAATCGCTGGAAGGCGTTACTAAAATAAATTATGGCGATGCTTTAAAAAAAGCGGTATTGCCTGCCGTATTGATCGGTATAGGTTTAGCTGTTTTTCAGCAGTTTTGCGGTATTAACACCGTGTTTAATTATGCCCCTAAGATATTTCAAAGCATCGGCGCATCCAAAGACGATCAGTTATTACAAACAGTTTTTATTGGTGCTGTAAACGTGGTGTTTACCCTGTTGGCCATGTTATTGGTAGATAAGCTTGGCCGTAAGCCATTAATGTTGATAGGTGCAGGCGGGTTATGTGTTTTATATGTAATTATAGTCCAGCTATTATTTTCAGGTTCGCCAATGGTGTCCTGGTTCTTATTGGCGGCAATAGGCACTTATGCAATGTCGTTAGCGCCTGTTACCTGGGTGCTTATATCAGAAATATTCCCTGTAAAAGTACGTGCGGCAGCTATAGCCATAGCTGTAATAAGCTTATGGGCAGCCTATTTTATCCTCGTGTTCACCTTCCCTATCCTGTTCGAAAAGCTGAAAGAAAACACATTCTACATTTATGCAGTAATTTGTGCAGCCGGCTTCATTTTCGTTTTATTCAAGGTTAAAGAAACCAAAGGAAAAACACTTGAAGAGGTTGAATATAATATGCCAGTGCATTAATTTAAAAAAATATAGACACCGGATAATTTTATCATCCGGTGTCTATATCACTAACTTTACTTCGATTTCATACTTGCAACCGCAATCTTCGAATCTGCAGTTCCGTAATATAAGTACCAGTTATTTTTAAACTCGGTGAGCCCTTCAACAAAGCACACCTGGTTTACC
>JABDFZ010000056.1:0-19024 GCA_013286325.1 Bacteroidota bacterium
ATTTTGGTTGTGGGGTTTTTTAATAGCTAATTTTTGGAGGGAACCATAATATAACTCAGCATAGCTCATTATTTCATTAATAATTAAATTTGCTTCATCTTACATTATAGCATGCAAAGTTTTTGGGACAGGATCAGTTTTTATAGCACTATATCTGAAGAAAGCTCTGCGGCCTGGAATCAGATCATCAGAAAACAGGTATACAAGAAAGGGGAGCTCTTTTTAAGCGAGGGGCAATTACCAAAAATGGTGGCTTTTGTGTCTAAAGGTTTGTTTTCACAATATTATTGCACAGCAGAGGGTGATACTATAATTAAAAAGTTTTTTCCTGAAAACCATTTTGTAGCATCAACAGGGGCGTTGCTTAAAAAATCATCAAGCATGTTCACTATCAGGGCGCTGGAAACAAGCACGGTATTTGAATATAACTTTTACAGTTTTAAAGAACTGACCGAAAAATATTCCGACTTAGCTTCGCTTTATACCAAATACCTTGAACAGCATTGGGTGATAGAAAAAGAACCCTTAGAGATCTCGTTCCGGCACGACAGCGCAAAAACACGTTACATTAATTTCCTTAATACCTACCCAATGCTCGAATCGCGCTTAAAACAACACGAAATTGCTTCTTACCTGGGTGTTACCCCAACGCAATTAAGCAGGATACGAGCCGAAATTTAAAATTTCTCTAAAACGTCAACATTTGTAAATGCTTTTCCATTACTGGCTGCAGAACTTTGTGGTATAAAATATAATCAGATGAAAACTACAGCAATTTTTTTAGAGGATGAGTTAACAGACAATCCCATCATATTTCAACCAGGAGAGGGTGAAGTACTTTCTCTTGGCGGAGGAAAAGTTACCTTAAAGGTGACAAGCGATCTTACCAATGATCAGCTTGGTGTTTATGAAATCGTACTGCCTCCCGGTGCAGTAGGGGCTCGTTTGCATTATCACCGTTTTATGAACGAAACCTTTATTGTTAACAAAGGTATTTTAAGCATACAGCTCACAGGCAGGGAAGTTGACGCACCCGCAGGATCGGTGGTATATGTTCCGCGTTTTACCCCACATGGGTTTAGCAACAATTCAGCTGAAGAAGTAACATTAACCCTGTTATTTAATCCGGGTCAAAACCGGGAAGGCTTTTTCAGGGGAATAAAAGAAATATTAAGTGAACAGCCGGTAGATCAAAGTAAGTTTTTAAAACTTTATAATAAATACGACAGCTTCTCAATTGATGAAAACAATATGCTGCCTAAAGTTGAATAAGTTGCTAGCCTAAGGGCAAGCAATTTATTCAATACAGTTATCTTTCCTCCTGGTATCAACAATATAAATTATCTTCCAGCCAGCATCGGTTTTCATTAACGAGAAAACATCAACGCCGCAATGATTGAATTTATCGCCGAGGTAAAATTTATAAGGCGCCCAAACACTGGCCAGGTCGCCATCTATTTTAATATCTCCGTATACAATACGCTCATCATATATAGAGTTATGCGGGGTTCCGATAGCTTTTGCAAAGTCATTAGCACTATCGGTTGATATTACAGTTTTCCCCTCTTTATTGGTCGAAACACTTTGCAATACCATTTCCTTTGCAAAAACAGATTTCAACAAGGTGCTATCGCCCTTGCGCATAGCATCGAACATTGTATTAATGGATTGTTTAACACCATCTGCGGCAGATTGCTGTGCGAAGGTTGCAGCAGAAACAAGCATAATTGCCGCCAATAATAGTATCTTTTTCATCTTTAATTTATTTAGTGACTGCTATAGCGTCAATTTCAATCATCACGTCTTTATTAAACAAGGCCTGTACACCTATTAGGGTCGAAACCGGGGGCTTGTCCCCAACAAAGTTTTTCAACTGATCTCTCAACATCAATAGTTTATCGGCATTTAAGTCTACAATGTAAATATTTATTTTCACCAAATCAGTTGGGGTAGCTTTGGCAGCAGCCAATACGGTCCGCAAATTTGCCAGTGTTTTTATTACCTGCGCAGTAAAATCGCCTTTGCCAATAATTTCTTTCTTTTCATTAACCGATGTCTGGCCGGCTATGTATATGGTATTTCCTCCGCTTACTTTTATGGCCTGGGTATAGTTTTTTGAAAGCGGTGGTAACGAGTCGGGGTTAATAAACTGTTTTTGCTGTGCAAGGCCTAATTTCCCAAGAAGGACAACCGGAATCAGGACCAAAATCTGTCGGATTACATTTTTCATCGCAGTGTTGTTAAAATTTAAATATAAAAAAAGCCCTGCATAAAAATGCAGGGCCATCATTATGTTATTATAAGATCAGTTAAGACATCTTTAGTTTTTTCTGGATATCGGCCACATAGCCTTTAAATTTCTTATCTGTATCAATCAAATCTTCAACAGTTTGGCAAGCATAAATCACTGTTGAGTGGTCACGGCCGCCAAAAAAGTGGCCGATTGATTTTAATGAACTTTTGGTATGGGCTTTAGCCAGATACATAGAGATCTGCCTGGCTTGTACAATTTCGCGCTTACGGGTTTGTGATTTTACCATCTCGATAGGCACTTCAAAATATTCGCAAACCAAATTCTGAATATATTCCATCGAAATCTCTTTCGAAGAGTTCTTCACAAAGTTTTTCAACATTTGTTTAGCAAGATTCAAGTCAATTTCCTTGCGGTTTAATGTTGATTGTGCCAGCAATGAGACCATTGCGCCTTCCAGCTCACGTACGTTGTTATCAATGTTGTGGGCAACATACTCAATTACATCATTTGATAGTTCGATGCCATCCTGGTAGGTCTTATTTTTAAGGATCGCCATACGGGTTTCCAGGTCAGGGATCTGCAAATCGGCAGAAAGTCCCCATTTAAACCTTGATAACAAGCGCTCTTCCAAACCGGCAAGATCTTTTGGTGCTTTGTCAGATGTAATAATCACTTGTTTACCCGACTGGTGCAGGTGATTGAAAATATGGAAGAAGAAATCCTGTGTCTTTTCTTTACCGGCAAAGTTGTGTACATCATCCATTATCAGTACATCAATAGCCTGGTAAAAATTCACAAAGTCATTAATATTATTATGCTTTAATGCATCAACAAACTGTTGCGTAAATTTCTCACACGATACATAAAGAACCAGTTTATCAGGTAATGTTTGTTTTATTTCGTTACCTATTGCCTGTGCAAGGTGTGTTTTGCCTAAACCAACACCGCCATAGATCATAAGCGGGTTGAAAGATGTACCACCTGGTTTTGCCGCTACAGCATAACCAGCAGAACGGGCCAAACGGTTACAATCGCCCTCAACAAAATTGCTGAATGTATAATTACGGTTAAGCTGCGGGTCTACGTTTAGTTTTTTTAATCCGGGGATGACAAAAGGATTTTTTATATCCTTATTAATTGAAATGGGTATCGGCATAGATTGATTTTTTGCCTCAGCGCCATTCCCGTTCGATGGTAAATTAGTGGTATACGGCTTGCTCGAGGATGATTGTTCTACAACTATATTATACTCCAAACGCCCATCATCGCCTAATTGTTTTTTTATTGTTTTCCTAAGCAGGCCTACGTAGTGTTCTTCCAGCCATTCATAGAAAAATAAACTTGGTACTTGTATCGTTAAAACGCTTCCTTCCATCCTCAAAGCTTTTATTGGCTCAAACCAGGTTTTAAAGCTTTGTGCCGGTATGTTATCTTTTATGATCTGAAGGCAGCTATTCCAAACGTTAGTACAAGTTTTTTCCATAAGTATTTTATTAAAATATTGATTTCCAACCCCCAGCGAAACATCTTTTGGAACTGCTACGGAACATCGAATATTCTAAAAAAAAGTGGATAAAAAAATTAATTTTTAACTTTTTAGCAAAATAAATTTATCAAATAATAACACCATTTATGGTGAAAAATTGAATATTAAATATTACATTTCGCAATAGAAAAGCTTCAATATTTGCTATTTAACTATTCCAACATTTTTTTAATTATTCCGTCTATTTCCCGTTTCGAGTTGTTAATTCCTTTTCGCTTTGGTGCTTGCTTTTAGGCAATTTTCAAGCCATATTAACCTTTCCTGCTCCTAATAGTTTTAAGTGGCTGATAATATTATAAATAATTTTTTCTGAAAGGCGCTGCAAACCTGGCAGCAGGATATTTTGACAGACAATTGTTGTCAGTATTCCCCAAAAACGTGGCGTAAAGTGTCCGAAATTTCGCCCAGAGTGGCGTAGCTTTCAACCGCATTCAATATAAATGGCATCAGGTTTTCCTTACCCTTAGCAGCCTTGCCAAGTTGCTGAAGGTGCGCTTCAACAACTTTATTATCCCTTGTGGCTTTCAAGGCCGTTATTTTCTCTGCTTGTTTTTTGCGGATAGAGTCGTCAACCCTGAATACATTTATGGCGCTTGGTTCAGGTTCGGTAAATTTATTAACGCCAACAAGCACTTTTTCGCCACTTTCAATATCGTTCTGATATTGATAAGCCGACCGGGCAATTTCCTGCTGAATATAATCCTGCTCAATAGCCTTTACCGAGCCGCCCATCGCGTCAATTTTATCAATATATATTTGGGCGGCTTTTTCCAACTCGTTGGTTAGTTCCTCTATAAAATAGGAACCTGCTAAAGGGTCAACCGTATCGGTAACGCCGCTTTCAAATGCAATTATTTGCTGGGTACGTAAAGCAATTTTAGCGGCTGCTTCCGTAGGCAGGGAGATGGCTTCATCATACCCGTTGGTATGTAACGATTGTGTGCCTCCCAGCACCGCAGCCAGCGCCTGGTTGCTTACCCTTACAATATTATTCATAGGTTGCTGAGCTGTCAGGGTCGAGCCGCCGGTTTGGGTATGGAAACGCAGTTTCTGTGCCCCGGCATCCGTTGCGCCAAGCTCTTTGGTTATATGCGCCCACATACGCCTGGCAGCACGAAATTTGGCTATTTCCTCAAAAAAGTTGTTATGGCAATTAAAGAAAAAGGATAGCCGCTTTGCGAAAACATTTATATCCAATCCTTTTTGCAATGCCGCTTTTAAATAGGCTTTTCCATTTGCCAAAGTAAAGGCGAGTTCCTGCACAGCGGTTGAACCAGCCTCGCGGATGTGATAACCCGAAATAGATATGGTATTCCATTTAGGCACCTCTTTGCTGCAAAATTCAAACACATCAGTTATCAGTCGCATCGAGGCTTCAGGCGGGTATATATAGGTGCCCCGGGCTGCATATTCCTTTAATATATCGTTTTGTACGGTGCCCGAGATCTGTTTTAAGTCGGCGCCTTGTTTTTTTGCCAGGGCAATGTACATGGCTAATAATACAGGGGCGGTAGCATTAATAGTCATTGAGGTGGTAATATTTTTCAGCTCAATGCCATTAAACAATATCTCTATATCCTGTAACGAATCTATCGCCACCCCAACTTTCCCAACTTCACCTTCAGCAAGCTCATGATCCGAATCATAACCTATTTGTGTTGGCAGGTCAAAAGCGACAGACAAGCCCATGGTTCCCTGGCCTAACAGGTAATGATAGCGCTTGTTTGATTCTTCGGCGGTCGAAAACCCAGCATATTGGCGCATTGTCCAGGGCTTGCCCCTGTACATATCCTTCTGTATACCTCTTGTAAAGGGAAATTCGCCAGGCAATTCATTCATTCCCGAAGGCTTACAATAAACCTCTTTAATTTCGATACCCGATGTAGTGGTAAATTTCTTTTCTGCCATGTGGTTTATAATAATATGCGCAACAAACTCAACTAATCTCCGGCCTCTGATCTCTAACCTAAAACAACTCCTCCAGGTCTTTTCTCAGCATATTGGCGCCAATTTCATAAGGGTTATCTTCCAGTTCGCTTAAGCTTCCCAATATAATTTTGCTTAACTCAAGGCCTGTTGCAGTTTCTGGCGCTCCTTTAATGGCATTATTAACAATGCCCAGGGTATCCTCTTTTACATGTTTTACTACGCCCCATGCGCGGCTGCTTACATAAATTTGCTGGGTTATGTTATGCTGATATTCATTGCGGATCTCATCAACAATTAAGCTATATAATTCGTGGGCCGAATAGGATGGTGCATTAAGGCGGATGAGCATATTGGCAGGATTAACACGCTCTATAAACAAAACCAACCGCTCATAAGCTTGTAAACGCAAAGGCAATGTTTGGTTACTGATAGTTTTCCTGAATTCGAGCAATTGTATTTTTTCATCCCTGTCCAGATAAGGCTTTATCAAATAAAAGGCTATCCATACAATACCCAGGCCTGCAATGGTATATTTTAAAATATCAAGTAAGTAAGGCAAAAGGTTCATGCTATAAAATGTTAAATAGAGGTCATAAATAAACCGGTTGCAGCAAAAATCCGCATTTTACCTTATATTTGTTTAGTTAATTGAAAATAAGATGAGTACTGCTGTTGAAACTGCTCCCGGACCGGTAACCTTTACACAAGGTGCTGTTAAAGAACTTTTTAAATTGAAAGACCAGCAAGAGATTGGTGATGATTTTGGATTGCGTGTTGGTGTTGAAGGCGGCGGCTGTTCAGGAATGAACTATGTTTTAGGCTTCGATCAGAAAAAAGAAGGCGATCAGGAATACATAATTGATGGCATAAAAGTTTTTATGCACAAGGCACATGGTTTATATCTTGTAGGCATGCAGATAGATTTTCAGGACGGGCTTAACGCTCGTGGTTTTACTTTCAATAACCCCAATGCTGCCAGCACTTGCGGCTGCGGCACATCGTTTTCAGTATAATTTACATCATTATATAGAAAAAAGGGTTTCTGGTGGTCAGGAACCCTTTTTATTTTATATCACATTTGTATCTCATGATTATCTTCCTAATCAGGTAAGAAGTATTATTCAAAGCAAAAGCCACCATTAAATTTGAATATGTGGAAACTGCGACAAAAGATAAAAGCAGCCTAAAAACATAAAAAGACATATTGAATACGGTATCAGGTCCGGATATTCAAACTCTTTAAATAGCCTGCGCTTAGTGGGGTGGTCATTAAAAATGTCCATGCTAAAAATTATATCTCTGTTAAGACTAGCCTCTAACAAAGTTAAATAATATTAATGCAAATAATAGCACATTTGGTTGTGTAACAAACCAATGGGTATTATAGTCTTATCTGCAAGTTTTTGTTATTTTTATACCATGCCGGTTAAGACCACCTACAAAGAAAATATTTCAATAGCCTTACAGTCTATAGCTGGCAACAGGTTACGCACCTCGCTTACTGCTTTAATTATTGCTATTGGTATAATGGCCCTTGTGGGCATTTTAACAGCTATTGAAGGTGTTAAGCAATTTACTAATGATGCCTTTGCGGGCCTTGGGGCTAATTCATTCACCATTCAAAACCGGGGCTCTGGATTAAATTTTGGCAATGGTGGGCATAGAAAAAATTATCCATCCATTCGTTATGACCAGGCCGACAGGTTTAAAAAGAAATTTCCTTTACCGGTTGCTATTGCTATAAACCTGCAGGTTTCGGGTACTGCTGTTGCTAAATATGGCAGTCAGAAGTCAAACCCCAATATAAATGTAAGCGGGTCTAATGAAAATTACCTGTTAACCAGTGGACAAAAATTGGCGTTTGGCCGTAATTTTTCTTCATCCGAGCTGGAGCATGGCTCTAACGTAGTTATCATCGGTAATGAGATAAAGAAGAAACTTTTTAAAGATGATGACCCTATAAATAAATTATTGTTTATTGGCAATAACGAATTTAGGGTGATCGGTGTATTTGCGTCTAAAGGATCGAGCGCCGGTTTTGGGGGAGATAAATTTTGTGTTATACCCGTACTTAAGGCCAAACAAATCGTGGCTACCACAACCCCTTCGTTTTCAATTACTGTAATGGTGAATAGCCCTGCAGCATTGGATGCAACTATTGGCGAAGCTACTTCCCTGTTCAGAAATATTCGCGACCTTAATATTGCCAACGATGATAATTTCGAAATAGAGCGCAGTGATTCTATTCAAAAGGAATTATCGGGGCAGTTATCTTATATGACCATGGGCGGGGCAACCATTGGTATAATTACTTTAATAGGTGCTGCCATCGGGCTTATGAATATTATGCTGGTATCTGTTACCGAGCGTACCCGCGAAATTGGTTTACGTAAATCGCTTGGCGCGACCCCGGCTATAATCCGTAAACAATTCCTGATTGAGGCAATTGTGATCTGCCTGATAGGTGGTGTTGCAGGCATTATACTTGGAATGGCGGTGGGCAACCTTATAGCCGTACAGATCAGCGGAACATTTGTAACACCATGGAAGTGGTTGTTTGCCGCTATTGCCTTATGTACAGGTATCGGGTTGATATCCGGTTTCTATCCTGCTAAAAAAGCAGCACGCCTTGATCCGGTTGAAGCTTTAAGGTACGAATAGATAATTTCGGAAGTCGGATGTTCGATTTCGGAATTATGCTTTTGAGTTGAAATTAAGAATCTCCAATTTAACGATTTTTTCAAATCCGAAATCGAACATCCGACTTCCGAAATCAAATCACATTAGCAACGTGTTCTTCAGCGGATATTCAAAAAGTAGTTTCTCCAGGTAAGGCATCCTTAACGAATTTTTCAAAGCCTCAGCGTGCCTTAAGTGGTGCATATCACTTGATATAAAATCAACCAGCTGATTATCTATTAAGGTTTCTGCCATTTTTTTGGCTTCCTTACCATAATATCCGGTTAATGATATAGTATTTAGTTGCAGGCTTACTCCCCAGTCATGAAGCGTTTTAAATTGCTCCAATTCCATATACGGGTACCTTTCAGGATGGGCTAAAATTGGTTTATATCCCAGGTCCTTAAGCTTTTGAACAACAGGAATTACATTTGGCGGTTGGTTAATAAATGAAAATTCAAAAAGCACATAGTTACCCTTCATCACCATCAATTTACCGTCATCAACACGCTTTTCAAAAGTTTCATCAAAATAATGTTCGGCTGCAGCTTCAACAATTATGTTAATGTTCTCCTTTTTAAGTTCGGCTTTAAGTATCTCAAGTGCACCATTAATTGTTTCGGCTGTATTCCTGTAATAATCAACCATAATGTGTGGGGTGGCAATAATTTTTTTTATTCCCAGCGCCATCATTTTTTTTATTAATGCGATAGATTCTTCAGGGGTTTGTGCGCCATCATCAATGCCTGGCAACACATGGGAATGCATGTCAACCATTAACGAGCTATAGTCAAAGGTGATGTGTTTTCTTACCTCTTTTTTCTTAAATATGCCAAACATTTTTTATCGGTTATTATACTGCTCACTGTAATATTGCTGGTAATGACCAGAGGTAACATCATCCAGCCATTTTTCGTTGGCTAAATACCAGTCGACGGTTTTTTCCAACCCTTCTTCAAAGGTGATAGAAGGCACCCAGCCTAATTCATTCTTAAGCTTCGATGCATCTATAGCATATCTTAGATCGTGGCCTGCCCTGTCTGTTACAAAAGTGATAAGGCTTTCAGATTCACCCGCAGTCCTGTTAAGCTTGGCATCTAATATCTGGCATAACAATTTTATCAAATCGATATTTTTCCACTCATTATGGCCGCCAATATTATAGGTCGATCCTGCTTTGGCTTTGTGAAATATCACATCAATTGCCCTCGCATGGTCTTCAACCCATAACCAGTCGCGTATATTTTCGCCTTTGCCATAAACAGGCACCAGTTTTCTTTGCTTTATATTATTTATAGCAAGCGGGATCAATTTTTCGGGAAAATGGAAGGACCCATAATTATTTGAGCAATTGGAAATCACGGTATCCAACCCATAAGTATCATGATAAGCCCTCACAAAATGATCCGATCCTGCTTTTGAAGCGGAATATGGCGAATGCGGGTCATAACCGGTTTCTTCAGTAAACATTCCTGTTTCGCCTAATGTGCCGTAAACCTCATCTGTCGATACATGATAAAAACGGGTTTTATCATATTTGCCTTTCCAACATTCGCGTGCGGTATTTAACAGGTTCACTGTTCCAACCACATTGGTCATCACAAATTCAAGCGGGTTGGTAATAGAACGGTCAACGTGCGATTCTGCTGCAAGATGTATTACAGCATCCGGCTGTTCAGCTTCAAAAAGCCCTTTTATAAAATCAATATCAACAATATCGCCTTTTATAAATTTATAATTTGGCTCATTCTCAATATCCCTAAGGTTTGCCAGGTTCCCGGCATAAGTTAGCTTATCAAGATTAATGATAGTATAATCAGGATAGCTTTTTACAAAACGGCGCACCACGTGCGACCCAATAAAACCTGCTCCTCCTGTAATTATTATTTTACTCATTATAATTATTTAGTTGCCCCCTTATTCACCATCACAATTCTGTATTTGCTTTTACAAAGGGTTCTTTGACAAATATTTTTCCCATTCCCAGGCTGATGCCATCATGGTATCAATACCCAATTGCGCTGTCCAGTTTAACTCCTTGGCCGATTTGGTTACATCCCCCCACACTTTTTCAACATCTCCTTCACGTCGCGGGCCTATTTCGTAATTCAGTTTTACACCGGTAGTCTGTTCAAAAGCAGTTATTATTTCCAACACGGTATTGCCATTGCCGGTACCTAAATTAAATACATCATATCCCGTAAAACGATCATTTTCCATCAGCTTCAATGCTGCCACATGGGCTTTTGCCAAATCAACCACATGGATATAATCACGAACGCAACTGCCGTCCTTAGTATTGTAATCATTCCCGAAAACAGTAATTTTCTGGCGTTTGCCTATAGCTGTTTGAGTGATGAAAGGTACAAGGTTTTGAGGCACACCAATTGGAAGCTCCCCAATTAATGCCGATTCATGAGCCCCTACCGGGTTAAAATATCTTAAAGCAATAACCTTTAGGGCGCTTCCAGATGTAATAACATCCCTCAATATCTCCTCGGCAATCTGTTTGGTATTCCCGTAAGGCGATTGTGCAGGTTTTATTGGCGCATTTTCGGTAACAGGCAATATATCAGGCTGCCCATAAACAGTACAGCTCGATGAAAAAACAAAGTTTATTGGTTTATCGTTATACGCAGCCAATAAATTAAGCAGCGAAACAAAATTGTTGCTGTAATATTTTAACGGTTTTTGTACCGATTCGCCTACAGCTTTAAAAGCTGCAAAATGAATAATTCCTTTAATATCGGGCTCTGCTTTTATAAAATCAGCCAGTTTTTGTTTATCACAAAGGTCAAACTGATAAAATGCAGGTTTAAACCCAATTATCTTACTCAACTGATCTAATATCTTAGGTTGAGAGTTTGACAAATCATCAACTATTACAGGTTCGTATCCTGCCTGTACCAATTCAACAACCGTATGCGAACCAATGTATCCTAATCCTCCTGTTACTAATATTTTAGCCATTAGTGTTTGTTATAATAAGTAAAATCTTTGTGTTGTAATTCTTTTTCGGGAAGAGATTTAAAATACTCATAGGTAATTTTCAATCCTTCTTGCCTCGATACTTTTGGTTCCCAGCCTAAAATGCTTTTAGCCTTGGTAATATCCGGCCTGCGCTGTTTAGGATCATCAGTAGGTAACGGAAGGCTTATCAATTTTTGATCGGTTCCTGTTAATTTAATTATCTCTTCGCCAAATTCGCGTATAGTTATCTCATCCGGGTTACCGATATTCATTGGCTGGGCATAATCACTGAATAACAGCCGATAAATACCCTCAACCAAATCATCTACATAACAAAATGAACGGGTTTGGGAGCCGTCTCCAAACATAGTTAGCGATTCGCCGCGTAAAGCCTGCCCTATAAATGCAGGTAAAACGCGACCATCATTCAGCCGCATGCGCGGGCCATAGGTGTTAAATATCCTTACAATGCGTGTTTCAAGGCCATGAAAGGTATGGTAGGCCATAGTTATGGCCTCCTGGAAACGTTTTGCTTCATCATAAACTCCACGCGGGCCAACCGGGTTTACATTACCCCAGTATTCTTCGGGTTGCGGGTTTACGCTTGGGTCGCCATAAACTTCAGATGTTGAGGCAATCAGCATCCTTGCTTTTTTCGAGCGCGCCAATCCTAAAAGGTTATGCGTTCCCAACGAACCTACTTTCAGGGTTTGTATTGGGATTTTTAAATAATCTATAGGGCTTGCGGGCGAAGCGAAGTGAAGTATATAATGCAACTCGCCTGGTACATAAACAAATTTGGAAACGTCATGGTTATAAAACTCAAAATTTTCCAGTTTAAACAAGTGTTCTATATTTCTCAGGTCGCCGGTTATCAGATTATCCATCCCGATAACATGAAATCCTTCTGCTATAAATCTGTCGCACAGGTGCGAGCCCAAAAATCCTGCAGCGCCGGTTATTAATATCCGTTTAAGATCAGCCATTATTTAACCTCTTTTCTTCCAATGCTGTTATAATAAAAGCCGTTGCTTTTCATCCTGTCGAGATCATAAAGATTCCGCCCGTCAAATATAACAGGAGCTTTTAACTTTTCTTTCATAAAATCAAAATCAGGCGTTCTAAAAACCGGCCACTCTGTTACTATCAATAAAGCATCGGCGCCTTCAAGGGCTGTATATCTGTCGCGGGCGTAGGTTATTTTGTCTCCAATTTGTTTCTTAACATTTGGCATCCCTTCCGGGTCGTATGCAATTACTTTTGCACCTTCAGCAAGCAGTTCATCTATTATATACAAAGCAGGGGCTTCGCGTATATCATCGGTTTCCGGTTTAAAGGCCAGGCCCCATAATGCAAATGTTTTTCCTTTTAAACCGCCCTCGCCGTAATACTCCCGCATCTTTACTACCAGCCTTTTCTTTTGCGTTTCATTTACTTCCATTACCGAGTTCAATATCTTAAACTCGTATTTATTTTCTTCCGCTGATTTTGCCAGCGCCTGAACATCTTTAGGGAAACAGCTGCCACCATAACCAACACCCGGGAACAGGAATCGTTTACCTATACGTGCATCAGCACCTACGCCTTTCCTCACCATATCCACATCGGCGCCAACAAGTTCGCACAAATTGGCAATCTCGTTCATAAACGTAATTTTTGTTGCCAGGAATGAGTTGGCGGCATATTTTGTCAATTCCGATGAGCGCTCATCCATATAAATAATCGGGTTACCCTGGCGTACATAAGGCGCATACAGATCGCCCATTATCAGCCTGGCTTTTTCGTCCATAGTACCGATAACAACCCTGTCCGGCTTCATAAAATCTTCAACAGCCACACCCTCGCGTAAAAATTCCGGGTTTGACACCACTGCAAATGGTATATCAGTATTTGCCTTCATTACGGCAGTAACTTTATCGGCTGTACCTACCGGAACGGTTGACTTGGTAACAATTACCTTATACTCTGTGATGATTTTTGCAATATCCTTAGCCGCTCCAAGCACATAGCTCAAATCAGCGGCTCCATCGGCACCCGGAGGGGTTGGCAGCGCCAAAAATATAACTTTTGCAGGGGCTATCGCTTCGGCCAGGTTGGTAGTAAAGGTCAGTCTTTCTTGTTTTATATTCCTATGGAACAGCAGGTCGAGACCCGGTTCATAGATCGGCATTTCGCCGGCACGCATCTTGTTGACTTTTTCTTCAACAATATCCACACACACAACTTCATTACCGGTTTCGGCTAAACAAGTTCCGGTCACGAGGCCAACATAGCCGGTTCCGATAACAGCAATTTTCATTTTAGTTATTTGTTTTAAGTGGTGATGATCTATAATGAGCTATTGTTTTATTTTTTTAGTAGCTGCTCACTATGGTTTCATAAATAAATATTTTTATTGTGACTACATTTATCCCCTGCGAAGTTAATAATTCATAACCAAATGCTCTTACTATATAATACCGGGGTTCAATTATATTTCATTGCAATTTACTTTGTGTCTTTCTTTAATAAGAAGGCCAGGCTTTGGATTAATGGCCGTAAAAACTGTGTCCTTATACGTTACCAGGATAGCATTTGGTTTCACTTCGCATCACTTGGTGAGTTTGAACAGGGCGGCCCGGTTTTGGAGGAAATAAAACGATTACATCCTGATAATAAAATAGTTATTACCTTTTTTTCACCTTCGGGATACGAAATAAGAAAGAACACCCCACTGGCTGATGCCGTTTACTACCTGCCATTGGATACTGCTGCAAATGCACGGGAATTTATCAATGCCATACAGCCCAAAATGGCCATATTTACTAAATACGAATATTGGTATCATTTTTTTAATGAGATGCATAACCGTGAAATTCCGGTGTATGTAATTTCGGGAATTTTCAGGCCAAAACAAGTGTTTTTTAAGTGGTACGGGAGCTTACATCGCAGGATGCTGGGCTTTGTCAACTGGTTTTTTGTGCAGGATGATCGATCGAAAACATTATTGCAGCAGCTCGGAATAAATAATGTTACCATTAGTGGTGATACCAGGTTCGACAGAGTTTGGGCTAATGCCCAACAGCCAAAAAGTATCCCAGCTGTTGAAGAATTTAAAAACAAGAATAAGGTGTTTATAGCTGGCAGCACCTGGCCGCCCGATGAAAAATTGATAGCCGCATTGGTAATTCAATACCCAGACTGGAAATTTATTATCGCGCCACACGAGATAGGCGAGGATAGAATCGTAAAACTGATTGAATTATTACCAGAGGGGTCAACAGCACGATATTCACAGATCTCGAATCTCAAATCTCAAATCTCAAATCTCATCATCGATAATATTGGTATGCTTTCTTCCCTGTATCAATATGGCGATATTGCCTATATAGGTGGCGGTTTTGGAGCTGGGATCCACAATACGCTCGAAGCCGCAGCTTTTGGATTGCCTGTTATTTTCGGCCCCAATTACTCGAAATTCAAGGAAGCGAATGACCTTATTGCCCTGCAGGCAGGTTTTAGTATTAATAACGAAGTCGGGCTAAAAACCATAGCTGAAACCTTAATAAATGACGAACGCCTTTGTATTGATGCAGGTATAAAAGCCAGCAATTATGTGGAAACGAATACCGGTGCAACTAAAAGCATTGTTGATAGTATTAACGCTGTTATATAAAATGCAAAACGCCGGAGACCTGAATCTCCGGCGTTTTAGATGTAGATATGGTTTCAAAGGTAAATAAATGTTCAGAGGCAGATTAGTCGTTCATGTGAAACGCCTGTTTCATTTCGTTATAATTCCTTGGATTGATGCTGCCCAAGGTATGTACACCACCAGGAATAATTACATATCTGAACTGATGGGCATTAGATATGCTGCCGTAAGCGTTGATGCTGCTTGTTAAATCAATGTTTACATTTCCCACTGTACAAAGTGCCGACCATGTATCGATATTAGGAGTGGTACCGCTCATGTATGAAATTACAATAGGCAATGGGCTTACCTGGGCTGTAGGCCATATTACCGGGTTATACCCATCCAGTTTGCCATACACTATTACAGTACCCTGATCTAAAACGGCTTGTGTAATTTTAGAGGCTGCTATATCAGCTGTAAAATGAAATGTACCGAAAACTGTTGTTTTGGTATAGGTTGCCGGGGTCACCCAGTCAGAGTAAATTACATTGGCAGTACCTGTTGGGCCTGTAGCGCCGGTAGCACCTGTTGTACCGTTAGTTCCATTGGTACCATTTGTACCTGCGGCACCTGTAGGTCCTGCTGGGCCAACCGGACCTGTAGGGCCTTGTGGACCAACCGCTCCGTTTTTACCACATGAGGTAAGAAGTACAGTTGCAACAATAAATAGAAAGAAGAGGTGATTAAAATGTTTCATAATAGTTGGATTTAAAGAGTTTGTTTACTGCGTTATTTACATCATTAATTGATGTTGTAAAGTAAGGGAGTATGTTTTTTTGCCACAAGCGCGTAACTACGTGATTATCATGTGGATATTACGCCAGTTAGTCGCGTTTAAACCGAAGGTTTTTTATGATTTTTGGTGGTTTTATAGCTAATTTCTGTAAAATACACCTCCCATAAATATTAATAAGAGAAATGTAAAATGGATAAAGGAAAGCGAATTGTATTCTTAATTTAGTAGCACAAACTTATATTGACAACCACTACTAATCGAAATCTTAAATAAAAGTGATCATCGTAATATCCATTACTTTATTCTTTATTGTTCTGCGTTTTACAGTGACGCTTTTTAATTTTATTTCAAACCCTAAACTGCCCACAGTTAACAGGCATTATGATGATCTGGTATCAATCCTGATTCCCGCACGAAATGAAGAAGAAAACATATCATCGTTGCTGGAATCTATCAGCAAGCAGGATTATAGTAATTATGAAGTAATTATTTATGACGATGACTCGTCCGATAATACTTATGCAATTTGTACAGCATTGGCAGCCAGCAATTCTCGTTTTAGTGTAATTAAGGGTAAATCATTACCTGATGGATGGACAGGTAAAAATTACGCTTGTGATCAGTTAGCGAAAAAAGCACAGGGCAAATACTTTTTATTTTTAGATGCCGATGAAACTATAAGCAACGGACTAATAAATAGTGCCGTTTACCGCATGCAGCTTTATAAGCTTGGTTTGTTGAGCCTGTTTACCAACCAGGTTATGAAAACTATTGGCGAAAAAATAACTGTACCACTGCTACATTTTTTGCTGCTGAATTTATTGCCCTTGCGCCTGGTCTTTTTAACCAAAAACGCTTCAATTGCAACCGCCTGTGGGCAGTTTATGCTTTTTGATGCTGCCATTTACAGAAAAAACCGCTGGCATAACCTGGTTAAAAATAAGGTAGTTGAAGATGCAGAGATCATGCGATTGATAAAATCGGGACAATATAAAGGCGAACTTTTGCTGGCTAACGGCATGATAAGCTGCCGTATGTACAAAGGTTACGAAGAAGCAATAAGCGGTTTTAGCAAAAATGCTCTGGCAGCTTTTAATTATAGCATACCTGCTTTGCTTGTTTATATCTTGTTGCTTATTGGAGGCCCGATGATAGTAATAATGACCCTTAATTTCAACCTCATATTTTTTATGGCGGGGTTAATAATACTTACCCGGGTAATGATCTCATTGTCTTCGGGGCAAAATGCCTGGTACAATATAATTCTTCATCCGCTGCAAATGATAAATCTTGTAATTATTGCATTTATGTCTGTCCAAAAACATTTAACTAAAACCAATATGTGGAAAGGGAGACGGGTTGGTTAATTTCGGAAGTCGGAGTTTTAATATATAAGGACAGTAAACTTAATTTTCGTTAATTTTGCATTGCAATGGGAGATTATCAGTTAAAGGTTACAATTGACCAGGATTCGGGCTTTTGCTTTGGGGTAGTATATGCTATTGATATGGCAGAAGAGATACTTGCTGAAGACGGATACCTTTATTGCCTTGGAGACATTGTGCATAATGATGAGGAGGTAGAACGACTAAAGGCTAAGGGCTTAAGAATAATTGAACATGCCGACCTTAAAAATCTAAGCAACGAAAAAGTATTGATCCGTGCTCACGGTGAAGCCCCTGATACTTACCGTACAGCTTTAGAGAATAACATTACCCTGATTGATGCATCGTGCCCTGTGGTGCTCAAATTGCAGAACCGCATCAAAACATCATTCGATGCCAATGAGAAGATTTTAATTTTTGGCAAGCATGGCCATGCTGAAGTTGTGGGTTTGCAAGGGCAAACCAATAACGAGGCCCTTGTTTTTCAGGATATAGCCGAACTTGATAATGTGGAGTTGCCTGAAAATATTACCCTTTACAGCCAGACCACCAAAAGCATGGAAAAATTTTACCATGTAAAAGACCAGCTTTTGCAGCGCGGATATAACCTGAAGGCTAATGATACTATTTGTCGTCAGGTATCAAACCGCGATCAGGACCTGCCAAAATTTGTAAACAAGTTTGATAAAATAGTTTTTGTTTCGGGCCGCAAGTCATCAAACGGAAAGGTTTTATTTGAAGTTTGTCGCAAACACAACCCCAATACTTATTTTATATCATCAGCAAGTGAGCTGCAAAATACCATGTTTTCTCCCGGCGATACTATAGGCATAGCGGGTGCAACATCAACACCCATGTGGTTAATGCAGGAAGTAAAAGCTGCATTGGAGAAGTATTAGGCAGTGATTAAAGGTTAGAGACCAGAGCTTAGGTTCTTATATCTGGTATAACTTATTCATAAAATTGTCAATAATCCTACCCCTACAAGCTCTATTTTCAACTGACCTCTAATCTCTAACCGCTAATCACTATTTTTGCTTCGCAAAATCATGATCAAAAAAGGAATTTTACTGGTTAACCTGGGTACACCAGATAGCCCTGAAACTAAAGATGTTCGCCGCTACCTGGATGAGTTTTTAATGGATCCAAGAGTGATAGATATCAACCCGATATCGCGTGCGTTATTAGTAAAAGGCATCATAGTCCCTTTCAGAGCGCCTAAATCAGGAAAGCTATATAAACAGATCTGGGATAAAGAAACTGGCTCACCATTGCTTCATTACAGCAAATTGCAGCACAAGGCGCTTCAACAACGCTTAGGTGATGAATATCAGGTTGAGCTGGCCATGCGTTATCAAAACCCTTCTATCGAGTCGGCGTTAAACAGGCTGAAGGCATCATTGGTTGAAAGCATCCAGGTAATTGCCTTATTCCCTCAATATGCTTCTGCAAGTACCGGGTCTGTTTATGATAAAGTGATGGAGCTGGTAAGGCAATGGCAAACAATTCCTTCTATTTCTTTTGTCAATTCGTTTCATGATAATGAATTGATGATCCAAACCTTTGCCAACAACGCGCAAAAGTATAAACCCGAAACATACGATCATATATTATTCAGCTTTCACGGTTTACCACAGCGGCAACTAATAAAGTGTGATCATACCGGCAATTATTGTTTAAAATCAGATGATTGTTGCAATACCCTTACTAATGTAAACAAGTACTGCTATTCGGCACAATCGCATGATACTGCAAGATTAATTGCTGAAAAATTAAATCTCCCCAAAGAGAAATATACCATCTGCTTTCAATCCCGTTTAGGGAGCGATCCCTGGGTACAACCTTACAC
>JABDFZ010000056.1:19034-20244 GCA_013286325.1 Bacteroidota bacterium
GACTGTCCACTGCCAACTGCCTACTTCTTCAAGACCATCTGCTCCAATGCATCAATCCATGTTGATGAATCATTAAGGCTTTACACCAGTCAGGTAGTAGCCCAATTAGCTAAAGAAGGAAAAAAACGGCTGCTGGTATTTTGCCCGGCATTTGTTGCTGATTGCCTGGAAACTGTTTACGAGGTTACTGAAGAATACGGAGCCGAGTTTAAAGCTCTTGGCGGTGAACACGTACAACTGGTGGAAAGCCTTAATGATTCATCAACATGGATTGATGCATTGGAGCAGATGGTCTTGAAGAAGTAGGCAGTTGGCAGTGGACAGTCGGCAGTCCATCATTTTGTGCTTAAAAAATTCCGAAATCGAAACTCCGGCTTCCGAAATCAAAAAAGCTGTTCTATAATATCATCTGCTGATAATCCTTCAGCTTCGGCGTGGTAGCTGCGAACTATGCGGTGCCTTAGTATTGGTTTTGCAATTGCCTGCACATCTTCAATATCCGGCGAATACTTTCCACTGATAACTGCATGGCATTTGGCGCCTAAAATTAAAAATTGCGATGCTCTCGGGCCAGCGCCCCAGTTAAGCAGCCGTTTTACCTGCGGGGCTGCCAATTCGCCGTTAGGGCGTGTTTTTGCAACCAGTCGCACTGCATATTCCAGCACGTTATCGGCAACAGGTATATTTCTAACCAATTGCTGAAAATAAATTATCTGTTCAGCATTTAATAGCTTATCAACCTTCGCCTGATTTGTGCTGGTTGTATTTTTAACCACTTGTAGTTCCTCTTTAAACGTAGGATAATTTAAAGCTACGTTAAACATAAAGCGGTCGAGCTGTGCTTCAGGTAACGGGTAGGTACCTTCCTGCTCAATCGGATTTTGCGTAGCCAAAACAAAAAACGGCTGTGCAAGGCGGTGTGTTACTCCTGCAGCTGTAACTGCTTTTTCCTGCATAGCCTCTAACAATGCAGCCTGTGTTTTTGGCGGGGTGCGGTTAATTTCATCCGCAAGGATAATGTTTGAGAAAACCGGTCCGGGTATAAATTTAAAATTCCTGTCCTCACCTAATATTTCAGAACCTATAATGTCTGATGGCATCAGGTCGGGAGTAAATGGGATACGCTTAAAGTCAAGGTCGAGCACCTGTGCTACTGTTTGTACCAGCAGGGTTTTTGCAAGCCCCGGCACACCAACCAGCAAACAATGCC
>JABDFZ010000057.1 GCA_013286325.1 Bacteroidota bacterium
TCAGTTTATCAAAATTTGCAGATTTATATGCAGATAAATTGGTGGGCCCCGATTTTTTTATGACAGATGAAAAGCAGCTGCTTAGCTTAAGCGAATATCCATACAGGTCCGATGGCTATATTATAGGTATCTGTACCAGGGGTACTGCGCAGGTTGAGGTAAACTTGCAGGTTTACGAAGCAAAGGCAGATGCAATGCTGCTTGCAACGCCATTTCATGTATTGAGGATCTATAATAGCAGCCCCGATTTTTTATGCAGGTTTATAGTTTTTTCAAAAGCTTTTTTAACCGAAAATAATGTAAACAGCCACTTCCTGGAATCGTTCAGTTACTTTAAGAGTGCGTCACTACCGGTAATATATCCCGATCATGAAGATACCATGATGCTGCTGGAGATTTTTTCACTTTTGCAGCAAAAGCTTGACCGCCTTGAACATCCTTACCGTATGGAAATTGCCAGGAGCATGCTTATTACAATGCTTTATGAAGTAGGTTCGATCTATGAAAAAGAGCATGTAATAATAAAAGGAAAATTAAACCGTAAACAGGAACTGAATATATTATTCCAGGAACTGGTGTTTCATAATTATAAGGAACACAGAAATGTTCAGTATTATGCTGACGCACTTTTTGTATCGCCCAAGCACCTGATAGAAACTATTAAAGATGTTACAGGCCGTACTGCAGGCGAATGGATAGATGATGCTGTAATACTGGAAGCAAAAGTTTTATTGCGCAGCCACGAGATCAGCATTGCCGAAGTTGCTTCTGATATTCATTTTCCTGATCAATCCTCCTTTGGGAAATATTTTAAAAAGCAAACCGGCCTGTCGCCATCGGAATACCGGATGGCTATACCACAGTAATAATGGCGGTTTGTAACCTGCTTTTTTCTCTTTCCGACTTTTTGACTAATATCTCCGTATTGCAGCCCTTTGCCACTGTTTGTATCGCTTCTAATTTTACTCCTGATTATAAAACCAATTAGCGCTTGCTAAATTAATTGATTAAACGATGAATATCACCGGATCTGTAAATGCCATTAAAGGCGGCGAATTCCTGGTTAGGGAAACCGAAGCGGACAGCATTTTTATTCCTGAAGAATGGAATGAAGAACAGCTTATGATTGCTGAAACCTGCACCAATTTTCTGGCGCAGCATGTCACTCCAAATTTAACCCGTATTGATGAGCAGGAGGAAGGTTTAATGCCGCATTTAATGGAAGAAGCCGGAGCGTTGGGGCTTTTAGGCATTTCCATACCTGAAGAATACGGCGGTTTTGGAAAGGACTTTACAACGTCTATGCTGGTTACAGAAAAATTAGGCGCCGGGAATTCATTTTCGGTAGCTTTTTCTGCACATACTGGTATCGGTACTTTGCCAATATTATATTATGGCAATGCCGAACAGAAACAAAAATATATCCCAAAGCTGGCAAGCGGCGAGTGGAAAGGGGCCTATTGCCTTACCGAACCAGGCGCCGGATCAGACGCAAATTCGGGCAAAGCGCGTGCAAAACTTTCGGCTGATGGCAAGCATTATCTTATCACAGGCCAAAAAATGTGGATCACTAACGCAGGCTTTGCTGATATTTTTACTGTTTTTGCCAAAATAGATGACGACGAAAACCTGAGCGCTTTTATTGTAGAAAAGAATTTTGAAGGACTTAGTTTAAACCCGGAAGAACATAAAATGGGTATTAAGGGCAGCTCGACCCGCCAGGTATTTTTTAATGATTGCAAAGTCCCAGTGGAAAACCTGCTTTCGGAAAGGCAAAATGGTTTTAAAATAGCTGTAAACATCCTAAATCTTGGTCGTATTAAATTGGGCGGTGGAACTGTAGGGGCCAGTAAAGAGGTAATAACAATGGCAGTGCGCTACGCAAACGAACGCGAGCAGTTTGGTCGTGCTATTTCCAAGTATGGAGCTATTCGCCACAAACTTGCACAACAAGCTATTCGTACTTATGGGTCTGAATCTGCAATTTACAGGGCAAGCCAGAATATGGAAGAAGCTACCGAGCAGTTTGTTGCCTCGGGAATGGACGAAATAAAAGCCAAACTGAAAGGTACAGAGCAATTTGCTATTGAAGCAGCTTTGATAAAGGTACACGCTTCCGAAACTTTGGATTATGTGGTTGATGAAGGTGTACAGATCTATGGGGGAATGGGCTACAGTGCTGAAGCTCCGATGGATCGCGCTTACCGCGATTCCCGTATCAACCGCATTTTTGAAGGTACAAATGAGATCAACAGGATGCTGATGGTTGACATGATGCTGAAACGTGCACTAAAAGGTGAACTTGACCTGATGGGCCCAGCCCAGGCAGTTGCCGGTGAGCTAACCAGTATCCCTGATTTTGCCGCTGCCGAAGAAGAAGGTCTTTTCTCGAAAGAAAAAAAATACATCAAAGGATTCAAAAAGGCTATCCTGATGGTTGCAGGGGCAGCAGTACAAAAACTGATGACTCAGCTCGGTAAAGAACAGGAAGTTTTAATGTGCCTTGCAGATATGCTGATGGAGCTTTATGTGAGTGAATCGACACAACTACGGGTTGAGAAGCTGGTTGGTATGCGTGGAGAGGAAGCTTGTAAAGAACAGCTCGATATTATGCGGGTTTATATTAATGATGCCGCCGAAAATATTCTGAAATCGGGAAAAGAAGCGATCAATTCGTTTGCTGATGGTGACGAAAAAAGAATGATGCTGATGGGCCTTAAACGTTTTACCAAAACTGAAGATATAAACACTATACAAGCACGCAGAAATATTGCTGCTAAACTTATTACTGAAAATAAATATTGCTTTTAAAATCTTACCAAGCCCTCTCCAAAAGAGAGGGCTCAAAATAATCTACTGAATGAAGATATTAGTGTGCATTAGCCAGGTGCCGGATACTACTACTAAAATAATTTTAAACCCAAACGCAACAGCCATTAATAAAGAAGGAACTACTTATGTCATCAATCCTTATGATGAATGGTATGCCCTTATACGTGCCATAGAGTTAAAGGAAAGCGGTATTGCTACTGAAATTCACCTTATAACTGTTGGTAAGGCAGAGGTTGAGCCAATCATTCGCAAAGCCTTATCGCTGGGTGGCGATGAAGCTATCCGTATTGATGCAGAGAGCATCGATCCATATCAAACGGCTGCTTATATTGCTGACTATGCAAAAAGCGTTGGTTATGACCTGGTATTGTGCGGTAAAGAATCTATCGATTATAATAACGGAACTACAGGCGTTATCCTTGCCGAAATGCTTGACCTGGATTATATCGGTTTTGCAACAAGCATAAAGATTGAAGGTAATTCGGCTATAGTAAACCGCGAGATTGAAGGAGGAGAGGAGACAGATAGCTGCAAATTACCTGTGGTAATTGCCTGTCAGAAAGGTGTAGCAGAAGCTCGTATACCAAACATGCGGGGTATTATGGCAGCACGTACACGCCCCTTAAAAGTTGTAACGCCATCTGCTGTATCTCCCTTAACTGAAATACTATCTTATGAATTGCCTCTGGCTAAAAGTGGTGTTAAAATGGTAAGCCCCGACAATATGGATGAGCTGGTAGAGTTGCTTCACAGCGAGGCGAAGGTAATTTAACAGGTTTATTATTTAATCAATCTCTCAAAATGTCTGTAATTGTATTGGTAGAACATACCGAAGGAAATATAAAAAAGAAAAGCTTTGAAGCTGTACAATATGCTGCCCATATTGCACAGCAAACAGGAACTACTGCAACCGCTGTTGTTTTAGGCAGTATTGCCGATGCCGAAATGGAGGCTTTAGGTAATTATGGCGCCAAAAAAGTCGTCCATATTGCCGATGACCGCTTTAACGAACTGCATGCCCGCGCTTATACTTCTGCATTAATAAAAGTTGCACAAGCCGGGGAAAGTAAGATAATTGTAACGCTTTACGATATAAATGGCCGGGCTGTTGCACCAAGAGTAGCAGTACAGTTAAAGGCAGGAATAGTTGCCGGGGCGCTTTCATACCCTGATATTGATAATGGCTTTGTAATTAAAAAAGCGGTTTTCTCGGGCAAGGCGTTTGCTTTTGTAAATGTTGTAAGCGATAAAAAGGTTATTATGCTAATGCCAAATACCTTCCCATTGGTGAAAACTGACGGCAAAGCAAGCATCGAAAAATTAGATATCAGCTTTACCGAAAAGGATTTTGGCATTAAGGTTACAGCTGTAAATAAGGTTGTTGGTGAAATTCCTCTTTCAGATGCTACACTGGTTGTTTCCGGTGGACGTGGGATGAAGGGCCCTGAAAACTGGGGTTTAATAGAAAACCTGGCGAAAGAGCTTGGTGCAGCTACTGCCTGTTCGCGCCCGGTGGCGGATGCACACTGGCGACCGCACCACGAGCATGTTGGACAAACCGGCGGCACCGTTCGCCCTGATCTTTATATAGCTGTTGGCATCTCAGGCGCCATTCAACATTTAGCCGGGGTAAATGGCTCAAAAACTATTGTGGTTATCAATACAGATCCCGAAGCTCCATTTTTTAAAGCCGCCAATTACGGGGTTGTAGGCGATGCAATGACTGTTTTGCCAAGACTTACAGAAGCGGTTAAGAAATTTAAACAACATAAATGATAGTACCATGAATGTGTTTTATGAAGGACAGGTATTATGGGCACAAATAGATGCTAACCAGCACATGCGGCATTCCGCCTATGCAGATTTCGCGGCACAGGCAAGGTTAACCATGATGGAAAGCCTGGGTTTAAAACCAGCTACACTTTATGGATTCAATATCGGCCCTGTTTTATTCAGGGAGGAAATGTTTTACCTGCGTGAGATAGGTGTTAATGACTATGTTAAGGTAACATGCGAAGTAACGAAAGCGCGTAGTGATGGCTCACGCTGGTCAATAAGGCATGAGCTTTACCGTGGTGACGGTGTTAAGGCAGCTATTATTGTAGCGGATGGCGCGTGGATAGATATGCAAAAACGTAAACTTACCTTGTTGCCCGATATATTAAGCAAAATGTTCCTGGCAGCGCCACGGAGTGAAGATTATATAGAAGAGGCCGCAAAACAAGGATAGTTAAAACAATATGGATCAAAAAACATTGTTCGAAAAGGCGGTTAGTGATAGTAAAGAATTGCCATCGCGCCCTGATAATGAAATATTACTGCGTTTGTACAGTTTATATAAACAGGCAACCGAAGGCGATATAAATACAGACCCACCCGGTATGTTTGAATTTGTAGCCAGGGCCAAGTACGATGCCTGGCACAAACTGAAAGGCACAACTGTTGAAGATGCCATGCAACAATATATTGACTTGGTGGCCGAACTATCTACAAAAAAATAATCCGGATAAATTCCGAAATTTTGACGAATGTTTCCGCATTACAGCCCTTTATTGTACCTTACATAATAGGATATTTGATATTATAAACCAATACTAAATTATTTACCTGTCGGGGTTTTAATTGTTTCTTTTTTAAGCAGTACTTATTGCTGTCCATTAGCCCTTTCTGCTTTTTAAAGGATCATTTTATAGCCTGGTCATTAAACCTAAAACAATGTCTGTAATAAAAAAACATTTCATCCGGCTGGCATTAATTATGCTGACTGTAGTATCTGCCCATAGTATGGCCAGCGCACAAACCGATCAGGTTGAGGGTTTGTGGTATAATGATATTAAAAGCGCCAAAATACAGATCACCAAAGCAAACGACGGTAAGTTTTACGGGAAAGTGGTTTGGCTGAAAGAACCATTAAAAAATGGCAAGCCAAAAGTAGATGAGCTTAACCAGGATGAAAAGTTACGCAGCAGGCCACGCCTGGGTTTACCTGTACTGGCAGGTTTTGTAAAAGACGGAGCTGATAAATATACCGACGGAACAATTTACGACCCTAATAATGGTAAAACCTATAGCTGTAAAATGACCTACAAAGGTAAAATGCTGGCTATCCGCGGTTATGTAGGGATCTCGCTTTTCGGCCGGACAACGACCTGGACGAGATCTGAATAATAAAATGATTAATACAATAATTAAAAATAGAAGAAGCATATAAAAATGAGTGCTAAACGGATTATAAAAAAGGTAGCTGTGCTGGGTTCGGGTGTAATGGGGAGCAGGATTGCGTGTCATTTTGCAAATATTGGTCTGCAGGTGCTGTTGCTTGATATTGTACCAAAGGATGCCCCGGCTACAGATAAAAAGGCCAGGAATAAAATAGTTAATGATGCGCTGGATTTTGCATTGAAATCAAATCCGTCTCCCATTTATCTAAAAACTTTTGCAAAGCGTATTACAACCGGAAACTTTGATGATGATATGCCTAAAATTGCCGAATGCGATTGGGTAATTGAGGTAGTGGTTGAACGTTTGGATATTAAACAAAAGGTGTTTGAAACGGTTGAAAAATTCAGGAAACCGGGGACGCTGATCACTTCAAACACATCGGGCATACCAATCCATTTAATGGCAGAGGGGCGCAGCGACGATTTTAAGCAGCACTTTTGTGGAACCCACTTTTTTAACCCGCCGAGATATTTAAAACTGCTGGAGATTATTCCTACAAAAAGCACCAAACCAGAGGTGATTGATTTTTTAATGGCCTATGGTGAAAAGTATTTGGGCAAAACCACTGTTCAGGCTAAAGATACACCCGCATTTATAGGTAACCGTATTGGGGTTTTCAGTATAATGAGCATACTGCACTATGTTGAAAAAACAGGCATGACCGTAGAGGAAGTGGATAAGCTTACTGGGCCGGTTATCGGTCACCCTAAATCTGCAACGTTCCGTACTACAGACGTTGTTGGTTTAGATACGATGGTACATGTTGCCAATGGCCTTCATGAAAACGTTCCTGAAGACGAAGCCCGCAAATTGTTTAAACTCCCCGGATTTGTAAATGGAATGATGAAAAATAATTGGCTTGGCAGCAAGACTAACCAGGGCTTTTATAAAAAAGAAAAAAAGGACGGTGCCAACCAGTTTTTTGCACTCGATTTAAAAACACTCGAATATCAGCCTTCACAAAAAGTAAAATTTCCCTCTCTGGAAACCACCAAATCGGTCGATAATCTAAAGGAACGGCTGAAAATTCTTTTTGCTGCGAAAGATAAAGCAGGGGATTTTTACCGCGCTACTTTTTACCATCTGTTTGCATATTCCAGCAATCGTATTCCAGAAATTGCTGACGAGCTTTATAAAATTGACGCCGCCATGAATGCCGGTTTTGGCTGGGAACAAGGGCCATTTGAAAAATGGGATGCATTGGGCGTAAAGCATACTGTATCGGAAATGGAGGCTGCCGGACATAAACCTGCGCAATGGGTATATGATATGCTGGAAAGCGGTGCAGAAAGCTTCTATAAAGTAGAAAACGGGAAACGCTTGTATTATGACATTTCATCAAAGAACTATAAACTGATCCCGGGTACAGAGAATTTTATTCTGCTCGATAATATCCGTTCAGCAAACACCCTCTGGAAAAACAGCGGTACAACTATTACTGATATCGGCGATGGTATTATCAACCTGGAGTTCCATACAAAAATGAACACCATCGGCAGCGAGGTGATTGAAGGCATTACCAAAGCTATCAGCCTTGCTGAAGCAAGTTATAAAGGCCTGGTAATCTCTAATGAGGGTGCAAACTTTAGCGCCGGGGCAAATGTAGGGATGATATTTATGATGGCTGTTGAACAAGAGTTTGATGAGTTGAATATGGTGATTAAGGCTTTTCAGAATACCATGATGCGTATCCGTTATTCTTCTATTCCTGTTGTGGTTGCTCCACACCAGATGGCCTTAGGAGGCGGCTGTGAGATTTGCCTTCATGCCGATAAGGTAGTGGCCCATGCTGAACTATATATGGGATTAGTGGAGTTTGGGGTCGGTTTGATACCCGGTGGAGGAGGCACAAAAGAGTTTGCCCTCCGCTTGTCTGACGAGTTACAGGATGGCGATATTGAACTAAATAATTTCAGGGACAGGTTTTTAACCATTGGGCAGGCAAAGGTATCGACATCTGCTTATGAGGCCTTTGAGTTTGGTTATCTGAAAAAGGGCCGCGACGAGGTTGTGGTTTCGCAAAACAGGTTACTGGCAGAAGCAAAGCTGCATTGCCTGCAATTGGCTGACGAAGGCTATGTGCAACCCATACAACGCACTGATATCAGGGTATTAGGGAAACAGGCACTTGGCCTGGGTTATGTTGGCGCAAATACCATGTACAGCGGTAATTATATCAGTGAGCACGATGTTAAGATATCCCAGAAGCTGGCCTATGTACTTTCGGGCGGCGATCTTTCACAGCCATCACTGGTGAGTGAAGACTACCTGCTTGGCCTCGAAAGGGAAGCATTTGTTTCGCTTTGTGCCGAAAGAAAAACATTGGAGCGCATTCAGTCTATTATAACAGGTGGAAAAGTTTTAAGGAATTAGAGTCAAGAGTCAAGAGTCAAGAGTCAAGAGTCAAGAGTCAAGAGTCAAGAGTCAAGAGTCAAGAGTCAAGAGTCAAGAGTCAAGAGTCAAGAGAAGATAGATAAGCAAGTTAATTAAAATGTATGAGAGTTAAGATATAGGAGATAATGGAAGAAGGCACTTTTTGTCTTGGTTCCTGGCTCTTGTCTCTTGATTCTAAAAAAACGATTATAAAATGAACGCATATATAGTTGCAGCAAGCCGTAGCGCAGTAGGCAAAGCCACTCGTGGCGGTTTCAGGTTTACACGCCCGGATACACTTGCCGCCGATGTTATTAAACAATTAATGGCGTCTGTTCCTAACGTGGATAAAGAGCAGATAGAGGATGTGATTGTAGGAAATGCCACACCCGAGGCTGAACAAGGCCTGAATGTTGCAAGGCTGATCTCCTTAATAGCTTTGGATACAGATAAAGTCCCAGGGATGACAGTTAATCGTTATTGTGCTTCGGGCCTGGAAACCATTGCTATAGCATCGGCAAAGATCCATAGTGGTATTGCTGATTGTATTATAGCGGGTGGTGTGGAAAGCATGAGCCTGATTCCTATGGGAGGCTGGCGTATTGTACCAAATGCAGATGTTGCCCTTGCCCATCCCGATTATTATTGGGGAATGGGATTAACAGCAGAGGCAGTTGCAAAGGAATATAAAGTAAGCAGGGAAGACCAGGATAAGTTTGCATTTAATTCGCATAAGAAAGCTATTGAGGCTATTGCAGCAGGCAAGTTTAAAGACGAAATAGTCCCTGTAAATATTACAGAGGTATATATTGATGAAACCGGCAGGAAAAAGAAACGGGAATTTAAAGTTGATACGGACGAAGGCCCGCGTGCCGATACATCTATCGAAGCATTAACCAAGCTCAAACCTGTGTTCGATGCTAAAGGTGTAGTAACAGCAGGCAACTCGTCACAAACAAGTGATGGCGCTGCTTTTGTAATGATTGTTAGCGAGCGCTTTTTAAAAGCCAATAAGCTTGAACCGATTGCACGACTTGTAAATTATGCAGTAGCGGGTGTGCCACCAAGAATAATGGGGATCGGCCCGCTTGTAGCCATTCCAAAAGTATTAAAGCAGGCAGGAATGAAGCAACAGGATATCGATCTGATAGAATTAAATGAAGCTTTTGCTTCACAATCGCTGGCAGTAATTAAAGGTCTCGGGTTGAATTCCGACATTGTAAATGTAAACGGTGGAGCTATTGCTTTAGGGCATCCGCTTGGTTGCAGCGGGGCAAAGCTTTCGGTGCAGCTTTTTAATGAACTGAAAAGACGTGAGAAAAAATACGGAATGGTTACTATGTGCGTTGGTACAGGACAGGGAGCCGCAGGGATTTTTGAAATGTTATAATAAGCCCCGGTTCAATTATTGAATAAAAAGAATGGTAGTATAAATGGAAAAAGTGACAAGATTATTTGATTGCATGGCTGTTCAGGCAAAAGCGCCTATCATTAACCTGCTTAACGGTAAAGTGAATGGTGTGTGGCGCTCGTACAGTACTAATGAGGTACATACCATGGTCTGCCAGTTAGCAAATGCATTTTTGGATCTTGGCGTTTCCCAGGGTGATGGTACAACTGAAGGCCGCGATAAAATAGGGCTTATTAGCAACGGAAGGCCCGAGTGGGTGATCACTGACCTTGCTACACAATTAACAGGGGCTATTTTAGTACCACTGTATCCAAATACCAGCGGTAAAGAACTGGAGCAGATATTGAATGAAGCAGAAATTAAATACCTGTTTGTAAGTTCGAAAGACCTGTGCGATAAAATTATTGAAATACGTTCGCGTGTTCCGTCGCTATTAGCAATTTACACATTTGATGAGGTTGAAGGTTGTACTAACTGGATTAACCTATTAAAACCATTGCCAGATAATTATCAGGAAAGATTAAATGCTATAACTGATACCATAAAAGAAGAAACTGTAGCAACGATTATTTATACTTCAGGTACTACAGGCCGCCCTAAAGGCGTAATGCTTACTCACAGAAATATTCTCAGTAATGTAATGGCATCGGGTAAAGTGCTTAACCTCATCCCTCTTGAAAAGAAATGTGCGCTAAGCTTTTTACCGCTAAACCACATTTTCGAAAAAATGTGCACCTACATTTATCTCTTCTACGATTTTTCCATTTATTACGCTGAAAGCATGGATACCATAGGGGCGAATATGCGGGAAGCCCAACCCGATATTTTTACCGCTGTGCCACGTCTCCTCGAAAAAGTATTTGAGAAAATAATGGTCGAAGGCCAAAAACTGAAAGGCATAAAAAGAAAGATATTTTTATGGTCTGTTGCTGTGGCCGAGCAATTTGAAATTGGTAACCGCAGCCCGTGGTACAAGTTTAAATTAGCCATAGCCGATAAACTGGTGTATAGCAAATGGCGCAATGCAATAGGTGGTAATGTTAAAGCCATAGTTATCGGAAGTTCTGCCTGCCCGATAAAGCTGGAAAAGATATTCACTGCTGCGAAGATGGTTATCCTGGAAGGATATGGCTTAACTGAGACTTCTCCTGTAATTGCAGTTAACTGCTACCAGGAAAGCGGCAGACGATTTGGGACCGTGGGCCATTTATTAGAAGGTGTTGAAGTGATGATTGCTGCGGATGGTGAGATACTTACCAAAAGCCCAAGTGTTATGGCAGGCTACTATAAAAATGCAGAATTGACTGCAGAGGCGATTACCGATGGCTGGTTCCATACCGGAGATATTGGTATGCTCGATAAGGATTCATTTTTAAAGATAACCGACCGTAAAAAAGAGATATTTAAAACATCGGGTGGTAAATATGTGGCGCCGCTGCCTATTGAAAATAAGATGAAGGAAAATCATTTGATTGAACAAATGATGGTGGTAGGTGCAGATAGAAAATTTACATCAGCATTGATAGTACCATCGTTTACCAATCTCGAACCCTGGTGCAAAGAAAATGACATACCTGTAACTACGCATCAGCTGCTTATAAAAAATAAGGATGTTATCAACATGTATCAAAAAATCATTGATACATACAACCCTGAATTTAATCATGTGGAGCAGGTGAAGAAAATAACATTGCTTGCGGATGAGTGGTCGATTGATGGGGGAGAAATGACGCCAACAGGGAAAATGAAACGTAAGGTGATCCTGGAAAAATATCAAAAGCAAATAGAAGCAATGTATGCCGATGAGATTGGCGAAAACAGATCGCTGGTAAACTGATAAATAATACAGTATGAGCACATTTCAATTAACGGTAAGCGAAAAACTGGCTGTAATTACGCTTGACAGGGGAAGGTCAAATCCTATTAATCATCAAATGGTTAAAGAATTACAGGAGGCTATTGCAAACCTGGAAAGTGACGATAATATTGGCGGTGTAATATTAACCGGCAAAGAAGGTTTTTTTACTTCAGGGGTCGACCTAATAGAAGCTTATGGCTATGACAGGGAGCAAAGTAAACAATTCTGGAATGATTTTTTAACACTGCAGGCAACATTGGCTTCGTTTAAAAAACCGCTTGTTGCTGCAATTAGCGGTCATAGTCCGGCCGGGGGCTGTGTGCTGGCCATCTGCTGCGATTACAGGGTAATGGTTGAAGGCAATTTTATCATCGGGCTTAATGAAATCCCGGTGGGTATAGTAGTGCCCGATTTTATATTCAGCCTGTATGCATTTTGGCTGGGCGAACGTAAGGCTTATCAAAACTTATTGGAGGGTAGATTATTTAATGTTGACGACGCACACGCAAGTGGCCTGATAGATGAGGTATGCATGCAGGATAACTTGTTGGCTACCGCAGAAAAAAAGATCAGGACCTATATGAAATTGAACCCTGTTACATGGAGCCAAAGCAAATTAAACCTGCGCAGGGAATTGATAGCCAAGTTTAAACCCAACCAAACCAACACACTTAACATTATGATAGAGCAATGGTGGGCACCCGAAACAAGACAGGGTTTAGAAATGATCATTCAGAATTTAAAATCTAAAAGTACAGCCAATGTTAAATAACCCCGGAGCAATGGAAGGCATGTTAAAAAGCGACGCGCTAAAAGGTAAAACCATTATTATTACCGGTGGCGGTACCGGGCTCGGCAAGGCAATGGGCTCTTATTTTTTAAAGCTTGGAGCAAATTTAGTGATCACCAGTCGTAAACTGGATGTTTTACAGCGAACTGCTGATGAAATGAAGGCCGAAACAGGTGGTGAGGTATTAGCTGTAGCTTGTGATGTAAGAAAATACGAGGAAGTAGAAAATGTGTTGAAACAATCCATTGAAGCATTTGGGCGTGTAGATGTATTGCTGAACAATGCAGCCGGTAATTTTATTTCGCCCACCGAACGTTTGTCGGCAAATGCATTTTCATCCGTTATTGATATTGTTTTAAAGGGATCAGTTAATTGTTCACTTGCCTTGGGAAAATATTGGATAGCTGAAAATATACCAGGCAATATCCTGAATATAGTAACAACTTATGCATTTACAGGTTCTGCTTACGTGGTGCCTTCCGCCTGTGCAAAAGGTGGAGTATTGGCCATGACACGCTCATTGGCAGTAGAGTGGGGCAGGCGTGGTATCCGTACAAATGCGATAGCGCCAGGGCCATTCCCAACCAAAGGGGCATGGGAGCGTTTGCTGCCAGGAGATATGGCCCAAAAATTTGATTTCAGGAATCGTGTACCATTAAAAAGGGTAGGAGAACATCAGGAGCTGGCTAACCTTGCTGCCTTTTTAGTGTCCGATTTTTCGAGATATATCAATGGAGAAGTTATTACCATTGATGGTGGTGAATGGCTTCAGGGAGCCGGGCAGTTCAATGCCCTCGAAATGGTATCGCCCGAAATGTGGGATGCTATTGAAAAGAACACCAAGGGAAAATAATTCTTAAAAAGAGTCAAATTCATGGTTCTTGTTTCCAACTCTTACTTTTGGCATAATTAATGCCCGATGATGGCACACCAATCATATGAATACAGATATTGACCAGAATAAATCAAAAAAAATAGGATTAGCATTATCGGGTGGCGGTGTTAGAGGTGTAGCGCATTTAGGCGTTATCCAGGCACTTACCGACCATGGCATTAAGTTTTCGCATATATCCGGTACGAGCGCAGGAGCAATAGCTGCCGCTTTTTTTGCACAAGGATATGCCCCTAAAGAGATTTTACAGATAATTAAAGAAGCCAAATTGCTTAAATTATTGCGCCCTGCACTGGCCAGCGCAGGTTTAGTATCTATCCTGAATGTGCGGTTTTTGATTGAGAAATACATCCCACACAATTCCTTTCAACAACTAAAAACCCGTGTTACCATTTCATCTGTAGACTTGGGTGAAGGAAGGCTTGTTTATTTTACCGATGGCGAACTGGATATGGCAATTTTAGCATCCTGTTGTTTGCCGGGCATCTTTAAGCCTATAATTATTAATGACCATATGTATGTAGATGGTGGTATCCTTAACAATTTTCCGGTTGAACCATTAATAGGTAACTGCGATCTCATCATTGGTTCATCATGCAATCATTTGCCTGTAGTTACCGAGATAAAATCCTTTGGTAGCCTTGTAGACAGGGCAGCTATGATAGCCATTAATTCGAGTCTTAATACACACAAAATCTCGTGCGATGTAGTTATTGAACCGCATGGTTTGGGTGGTTATGGCATATTTGATACTGATGCTGCCGACGAAATTTATATGATAGGCTACGAAGAAGGTTTAAAAACTATTAATGGGAACGAAAAGCTGAAAGAGATTTTATCAGCATAAAAATTCTTGTTTCCTTTTTTTTTGATCGATATTCTATTGATAGTCTACATGATAAAACTCCGCAAAGCCATTTTGATCGAAGTAGCTATTATCAATATCAAACCTGATTTTTTTTATAATGCTTGTATGCCTTCCTGTTAACAGGGAAAGATAATCGTTATCATTAATAACCAAATTACCCACAAATATTCCTGATCTTAATAATTCAACTGATGTTTTGTAGGTAAACCACTTACCGTCTTCTCGCATATAGCTGATTTGAATATGCGGAGGCTTATTAAGAAACGCCTTTATTTTACCTGCAATATTATATTTTATATCCAGTTTTATGAAGTTGCTTTGATTGATAGCTAAGGTGTCTTTAAGAAAAAACCCTTCTCTTTTTTGCTTTATGAATTTTAAGGGAATGGTGTTGGCGTTCCGTTGTAATACCATTCGTAACCTTTCATTTGAGGTAAATGTATCAACAAGTGCATAATTCTTCAGGACAAAGAGATTAATTAAACTTTCGTCGTTAAATGGATAGCGGTTATCAATAGCGTCATAGTTATAAATTATGATGTCCGGTGCCTGGTTTGCATAGTAGTCGTAATTGATCTTTTCTAAGGCCTCTGTATATGCTGAAAAAGACTGAAACACGGGTCGGGGTTTGTAATTGAGTTTGTTTTCAATGGCGTATTCACTATCCCATGGGAAGATATCGACTGTTTTGTTGCCAATACTATTCAGTACCCGCTGGGGTATATAGCGTTTATCCGGTTGATTGGCATAAGCGAGCGGATTATATTGGCTGAATT
This sequence comes from Bacteroidota bacterium, assembly GCA_013286325.1. Classification (GTDB taxonomy): domain Bacteria; phylum Bacteroidota; class Bacteroidia; order Sphingobacteriales; family Sphingobacteriaceae; genus Mucilaginibacter. Next base: position 15,023 of record JABDFZ010000057.1, read on the forward strand.
GTTTTATATAAGTTACGGGTCCTGTAATCCGTCTTCCGAGCGAAAATGCAATAGTCCTGTTGGCAGATACAAAGAAAAGAGCAAACAGAATGATAGCCAGGGAGGAATACTTTAAAAATGGTTTTTGATTTTCAGGTTCTGTAAACCCACATAATAATATAATTGGCGCAAACGAAAAATACTCGTACAGATGGTTCAAATCATTTCTTAATACGGATTGCTTTTGCAATAAAAAGATATAAAGTATGCTTGCAACTGTATACAGGATAAGATTATATTTTTTCTCTCTTATCTGCCACCATAATTTAAACAGAAACCAAAGCATCATGGCAAGAAAAAGCAAATAAAGGGATATTTCCAAACCCTGATGATTCTCATCAAGGTACATAATATCGTTATACCCTTTAATTATCTCTAACGAACCTGTTATATAACTGATAACAGAAACGCGCAGTAGCGCAGCCGACGCAATAATCAGTATAACAAGCGAGGCTAAACATGCAAACAGCTTTAGCAATGTTACTTTTTTGCAAACAAACAAGTTTATAAAATGAAAGCACAACAATACGATGGCTATAAGACCGGTGTTCATTTTAATATAGAAAGCAATCACTGTCAGTAATAGCAACAGTGCTATAAAAAGAGATCGTTGGTTATAAAAAGTCTTAACCATCCAATAAATGATTAGAAACAGCATTACCCAGGAGAGATCGGATCCCAAGGTTTGGTTAACAACCAGCATTATGCTGATAAGTATAACCATTGCCAAAAACTTGTTTTTATTATTTTTAATAACATCAATAAAAACAAAGTAGAAGTTAACAATCAGAAAGCCATCGAATAAAGCAAATAACCATGCAGGAATCCCTAACCCGGTTCTGGTAGAAAGCCAGGCAAGCGGCCCATAGGTATACACAATATCTTTTCCCCATACCCAATTTTTTATAAATGCATAGTTTAGGGCCATCTTCCAGGAAACATCCAATCCAAGCCAGCTCGGCCCATTATCAACCAGCTGATTATAAATAACAAATGGTGTGCTAACCATGCATAAAGCCAGCAGGGCAGCAATGCATTGCCAAAAGAGGAGGGAAGAGAAAAGTTTTTTCAAACGAAGTTTTATCACCTATGCTAAAATAGGTAATTTCAGATAGTATAAATGATGTTTTAGGTGACCTGATTCTGGAATTTTTATCAAATAAACCACTTAATTGAATAAACTTTGGGCCTTTTGTGTTGTTTTCTCTAAATCGATACCCTTACCCAATACGCCTTTAAATAAGTCGCCTGTTTCTTTTAACCGGTCTATAACATTAAAAATGGTGAAATCTATCATTGTTAGTCCGGGTTTCAGTTCGTCCCAGTGTAGCGGCATAGAAACCGTTGCGCCAACTTTAGGCCTCAGCGAATAGGGCCCAGCAATGGTTGCCCCAGGCCGGTTTTGTAAAAAATCCAGGTACATTTTGCCGTGCCTGTTGGCTACCACACGTTCCAAACTTGTATAATCCGATAGTTTCTTGTGTACAATGTTCACAATAATACGGGCAAACATTTGCGACTGTTCATAGCTGTATTTAGCTGCTAATGGTATATAAATATGCATCCCTGTTGAGCCTGAGGTTTTACAAAATGAAGGCACATCAATAGCATCTAAAACTTTTTTTACTTCCAGTGCTGTTTCTATTACCTGGTCGAAAGTGTTTTTATCAGGATCAAGATCGATTACACAATAATCCGGGTTATCCGGTGATTGTATACGACTAAACCAGGGGTTCATTTCAATACAGCCTAAAGAGGCAGCCCACAATAATGTGGCTTCATCTTCCCCTACAAGGTATTCCTTGTGTTCACCCTCGCCGTTTGTATAAGGAAAAGTCTCCATCCAGTCGGGAGCTTTACCCTTTACATCCTTTTGATAAAAGCTTGGCCCGTGAATGCCATCAGGAAAGCGGTTTAGTGATAATGGCCGGTCTTTTAAATAAGGCAAAATATATTCTGCTATCTGGTAGTAATAATTGAACATATCCCTTTTTGTTATCTTATCCTCAGGCCAGTAAATTTTGCTCAGATGGGTAAATTTTAGTTCATGACCTTTAACCTTTCTTACCTGCGTTTCATCAGTAGGATTCAGCAAAGTTTTGCGGTTGGTTTCTTTGCGTGGTTTAATGGCTTTAGCAAGTGTGTTTGCTTCCGGCTGATCTGTTTCTTTAATGGTTTTGTCAGTAGTTTTTGGTGTTTCCATAACAACATCTTTCGCTTTTTTATCTATTCTCAAACCCTTAAATGAGGCCTGCCTGAATACGCCATCTGTGGTTACCTCTGCAAAAGCCACCTCACAAACTAATTCCGGTTTTAACCATGTGGGTTTTGCTCCTAACCGTTGCGGCCTGAATCGGGACAGTTTATCTACATCAGGAATAACATCGAACGGGCACTGATCAGTTATAAGCGGCTTAAATTGCGCCATCATTTCTTTTTGAAGCTTATCCCCAAAGCCTGTACCTACCTTGCCGGCATATCTGAGTACTTTGTTATCATATACACCTAATATTAAAGAACTGAATGACTTGCCTGTACCTGCATTTTTAGTATAACCTGCTATAATTACTTCCTGCCGTTTATGGGCTTTAATCTTAAGCCATTCGTCTGAACGTGCTCCGGGGGTATAAGTACTATCTATTTTTTTAGCAATAATTCCTTCAAGGCCCATACGTTTTGCAGCATCAAAAAATTCAATACCACTGGCATTAAAAACTTTGCTCATGCGTATACGATCATCACTATCCTGTAATAAATTTGCTAAAACTGCCTGGCGTTTATTCAGGGGTAATTCCATTAAGTTTTTACCTTCATACCAAAGCAAGTCAAAAACATAATATACCAATTCACCATCGGCTTCGCTGCGCCAGTTTTGAAGGTAACTAAAATTAGAGATGCCTTTTTCATTCAATACAAGTATTTCTCCATCCAAAACGGCATTGATTTTCCACTGCTCCAAAAGTTTATGTATGGGATAGAATTTCTCGTTAAAGACTTTGTTATTCCTCGAAAGCAGGTCTACCTTACCTTTGTTGATAAAAGCAAAGGCTCTGTACCCATCCCATTTAACTTCATATTGCCAATTGGGATCATCAAAAGGAGCATTAACCAATGTGGCAAGCATCGGCGTAATGCCTGTCGGGATTTTTGATTTTTTGGCTTCCTTAAGTATGTCCGATATTTCGGCTTCGCCAACCTCCGGGGTAGATGCTTCTGTTGGTTCAGCTACTTTTTTTTTACTTGTTTTTTCTATGGTTTCCTCATGTCCATGCTGCCATACCTTTTTGCTGGTCTTTTCCATTGCAGCAATAGTTTTATCCGATAATATGGATTTGTCCTTTTTAGTAATATCATCGGCAGACGCAAACTTATCGTTGTGTTTTATAAGCAACCATCCGTTTTCGCCCATGCCATGGGTTTTTACCAAGGCAAATTCGCCCTTTAGTTTTTTGCCATGCAATTTAATTTTGAGCGAACCGGCATTAAGCTGTTTCAATAAATGCTTTTCCTGTGCTTTTTTACCTTTTATTTCTTCAATTGGTTCATAAATCCCTTCATCCCAAACTATTACTGTTCCTCCGCCATACTCACCTTCCGGAATAATGCCTTCAAAGTTGCGGTAGTCAAAGGGGTGGTCTTCTACCATCATAGCAAGCCTTTTGGTTTTAGGATCAGTTGACGGACCTTTAGGTACTGCCCAGCTTTTTAATACGCCATCCATCTCCAGCCTGAAATCATAATGCAAACGGGTAGCATCATGTTTTTGGATAACGAACATTAAATGATCTTTATCCTTGTTCATCCCGGCTTTGGGCTCGCTGGTCTTTGTGAAATCCCGCTTCTTTTTATATTCTGTTAAGCTCATCTTAGGCCTCTTTTTTTGTCTTTAAACTGCTCATCAACTGTTCATACAGATCACTTCCTGTAGTTTTTTGAGGTTTAAGCTTCTTAATAGTTGGCCGCTTACCTTTCGCCTTGTCTTTTATAATTTTTAATAATTCATCATTGTATTCATCTTTATATCCTGATATATCAAAATCTTCTGCGTATTGGCCGATGAGCGCCAGCCCTACATCCATTTCTTTTTTACTCAAAGTAACACTCCTGGCTATGTCGAGGTCATCAGTACTGCGAATTTCCTGGGCAAAACGGATACGGGTAATTACCAGTACATTTTTAAGGGGATGTATGATGCACAGGCTCTCGGTATTGCGCAATACAAACCGGCCTAAACCGGCCTTTTTAGATTTAGTTAATGCCTGAATTAACAGGGCATACGCTTTATTGTCCTTTTTATCAGGTTCGGCATAATAGGAGGTTTCGTAAAATATAGGATTTACATCAGCTATATCAATAAAGTTTTCAATTTCAACCACCTTACTTTTTTCAGGAGCGGCATCTTCGAAATCGCGTTCTTCTACAATAATATAATCATCTTCTATTTTGTAGCCCTTTACAATTTTATCATAGGGTACTTCTTTGTGAGAGGTTTCATTAACCCTTTTGTAGCGTATGCGAGCATGGTCGCGGGAGTCGAGCATGTCCAGATCTATACTGCTGCTTTGAACAGCCGAATATAATTTTACGGGTATATTGACCAGCCCAAAACCGATCGATCCTTTCCATATTGACCTCATAATTATTATTTTATAAGGTTATAACCGCAAAAATAAGGAAAGGGTTTTGGCTTAATTACTTTTGATATCTCCTGATAAGGTCATTTAAGAAAATTAAAATTTCCTCTGCTCAATAATCCTCATGAAATTACTTCTGAATTTTTCACTTACTGGGATACGCTTATCTCCAATAAAAATGTGATTGTCTTCCAGTTTAACAAGTTGCTCAGAATTGATAATATATGAATTGTGTACCCTGATAAATGGCGAGGAAAGTTGCTCTTC